>JAYUQF010000027.1:0-48110 GCA_043756885.1 Pseudomonadota bacterium | reverse complement strand
GGGCAAGGTGTCGTCGGCCGCCGTCAGGCCCGCGTCCAGATTAAACTGACGTTCGAGATTCCAGATGCGTTCACCGGCTTCCAACATAGACTCCGGCGTCCAACCACCTTCGCAGGCAGCATCAACCTGAGGAGCAATGTCGGCCAGGGTCCACGCAAAGGTGGTAAACACACATAGCCCGGTCGAATCGACAGCCGCCGTCGCGTCCTGGAAAGCTTTCACCAGCTCGGGCTTGCCCTCAGTGGTGAGTGGGTCGGTCTTGACCGGCACGCCCATGATTTCTGATGACACCGTATAACTGCGCAGATGGCAGGCGCCGCGATTGGACGTTGCGTAGGTCAGGCCCATGCCCTGAATGCCACGCGGATCATAAGCCGGAAACTCCTGGCCCTTGACCGTCATCGATAACTCGGGGTGACCATACTTGGCCGTCAGACGCTTGGAACCTATGCCCAGCTCCTTACCAAAACCCGTGCCAGTCGCGACCAGTTCGGCCGCTTTGGTCAGGGCTTCCGCAGAGCCAAAACGCAATTCCACTCCGCCGGTATCTTTGGTCGTGATAACGCCGAGATCGAACAATTCCATCGCGGCCGCTACGGTTGACCCGAACGAGATGGGGTCAAAACCGTCTTCGTTGCAAATGAAATTGGCGTAGGTAAGTGCATCCAGATCATCAACGCCCGTAGCACAGCCCAGCGCCCACGCAGCCTCGTACTCGAGGCCGCCCGACGCGCCCATGTATTCGGGCTTATTGCTGATCGTGTAATGCTGGGGATCGATAGTAGAGATACGGCCACAGGCGATCGTGCAACCAAAACAAGCAGCGTTTGTCACCAGATTGGGTTTACCGTCGCTTTCGCGCGGCTCAAGCATCGCCTCAGCGGAGATCTTGGAGGCGCCTTCGAACTGCACCTCGCGCATATTGCGCGTCGGCATGGCGCCAACCTCGTTGATCACATTCATGAGTACTTGCGTGCCCATGGTCGGCAGGCCGATGCCGGTCACTGCATTGTCTTTCAGGACTTTTTTGCCAACACTCGTGGCGTGCATGAAGGCCTTGAAGTCACGCACGCCACCCACGCCCTGGGTGCCACGGATTGCGACGGCCTTGAGGTTTTTGGAAGCCATCACTGTGCCGACCCCGGAACGGCCGGCAGCACGGTGTTTGTCATTCACAACACCGGCATAGAGGCAGCCTGCTTCAGCGGAACGACCTACACAGGCGACACGCAGCAGCGGGTCCTGATGGGTGGTATGAATAATATCGTCGGTTTCCCATACTGACTTGCCCCACAGGGCCTGCGCCGAGCACAGCTCGGCGCGATCGTTTTCCAGCAGCAGGTAAACCGGTTTGGGCGCCTTACCTTCGAAAATGATCATGTCCCAGCCGGCAAGCTTCATTTCTGCGCCGAGATAGCCACCCGAGTTGGAACAGGCGATGGCACCCGTCAGCGGGCTCTTTGTGATCACAGAATAACGGCCACCCGTGGCGGCCATGGTGCCGGTTAGCGGCCCCGTCGCCATAATGAGCTTATTGCCGGGTGACAGGGCATCGACCTTGGCGTCGATTTCCTCACACAGGTACTTGGTCGCCAAACCCCGTTGCCCGATGTACTTATGCGCCCAATCCATATTGAGCGGCTCAGGCTTGCAAGTGCCGGCGGAGAGATCGACGCGCAGAATTTTACGTTGCCATGCCATGGTGAGATGCCCCTGGTCGAATCAAGCTTTGGGAATCGATTGCGCGGCGTGGGCCCGCATACGTTCGAGACCGGTGTGATTTGCGTCTACATAAGTAATCGCGCCGGTCGGGCAGGCCGTGGCACACGCCGGATCACCACCGCACAGGTCACATTTGATGACCTTGCCGCTGTCGGTGTTGTAATTCACGGTCCCAAACGGACAGGCGATCGTGCAGACCTTGCAGCCCACACAGACGTCTTCCAGAACGTCTTTGGCGCCGGTCTTGGCATTGATGACGATGGCCTCAACCGGGCAGGCGTGCAGGCACCAGGCTTCGGCACATTGCGAACAGGTATAGGGTGCGAACCGACCTTCGTCGTGGAAGTTGAAAACTTTGATGCGTGATTTGGATGGATTAAAAACGCCCTCCTTTTCAAACGAACAGGCCATCTCGCACTGCAGACAGCCGGTGCACTTTTCAGGTTCGAGTTGCAGCGCCTTGAGCATCAGGATTCTCCTCGATCGCGTCCGTCAGCGGACTTCGTTCTGAATAACTATGAGGAGCACTGCGCGCGTAATTTGCATCCGCTTGCGCCTGCCTTGCGCATTCGCCGAGCAGCGGCTTGTTGCCGCATGCGCCCCCTCGTGAATTTTCCCCGTGCACCGTTGCCTAAGGCTTCAGGTATTGGCAGTACTCATCACATAGAATGTTGAATAATGTACTGCCGCTGCGGGCGACTCAGACTAGCGAGATTCATTGTAAAAGGCCAGCATGCCTCCAGATGTAAATATGAAAGCGTTTCCCAGTTGATATCCCATGCCATTTTTTGCGCTGCGATCTGCCACGAGGTCCTTTTAGTTCGATGATTTATTGCCCTCCCCGATCAATGAACCCGCCACGGCATAATCGCCGCTCAGGGCCTCGCAGCACCGCGTTTAGTCTGCTCGCAGCTTTGTCTTTGTGCGCCAGTCAGGCCTATGCGGGGCCAAGCTTGAGTGTGCGCATCGCCTTCATCGGTGACACCACCAGCGATGCGCACGCCGGCGCAATCCAGGGTCTTCGCGAAGCCAATGCCCAGGGCAAGTTTCTCGGACTCACCTACAAATTGGTGGACGCCGCAGACATCACAAGCGCCAGCGCTGCCCAGGTTTCCGCCGTCGTCGTCGCGGGCGAGGCAGCCTCGTTACCAGCGCTCGCCGCGCAGGCGACGGGCACACCGCTATTGAATGTTACCGCCGATGACAACAGCCTGCGCAGCCATTGTTCTTCCAACTTGCTGCACACAATCCCCAGCCAGGCCATGCGCGCCGATGCAGTGCAACAATGGCGCAAAAAACAGCCCGACAGCCAAGCCGAAGCCCACGCCTGGCACGCCAGCGCGGAGCTCTATGCGGGCAGTCAGCTGAACAAGCGTTATGCCGACCATGCGGGCCAACCGATGACCGATCAGGCGTGGGCGGCTTGGGCGGCGGTGAAACTGGTGTCCGATACCGTCGCGCGCTTACGCAGCGGCGAGCCGGGCGAACTGCTCACGGCCCTGCGCAACGATCTCGCCTTTGACGGGCAAAAGGGTGTCGACATGAGTTTTCGCGACAATGGTCAATTGCGCCAGCCGCTGCTGCTGGTCGAGCACGGCAAGATTGTCGGCGAAGCACCGGTCCGTGGCGTGGCTGCCACTGGCGATCTTGACTCGCTAGGGGCGAGCGCTTGTCGTTAGTAACAACCGCGCCAGGCATTGCTCTTGCGCATACCCAACCTTGGAGTAATCCCATGCGTCTAGCCATTTTGCTCGTTCTTCTGAGCTTGGCCCTCAACAGTGCTGCGGCAACTGGCCGCATTTTTGTCAGCAACGAAAAAGGCGACAGTGTCAGCGTCATCGATAGCAAGACCAATCAGGTGATCAAAACTATCGTCGTCGGCAAACGACCGCGTGGCGTAGGCCTGGCGCCCGATGGCAGCGCCGTTTATGTGGCCATCAGCGGCGCCAACCATATTGCTGTTATTAATCCCAAAAGCCTCGAGGTCACCGGTCAGTTCCCCAGCGGCGACGACCCTGAGGCTTTTGCCATGCACAAAAATGGCAACATCTACATTTCCAACGAAAACGACGCCAAGGCGTCGGTTTACGATCCCCACACTGGCAAGCTGGTGGCAGAGATTGAGGTGGGCATCGAGCCCGAGGGCGTGGCTGTTTCGCCCGACGGCACACGCGCCATCGTCACCAGCGAATCGACCAATATGCTGCACATCATCGCTATTCCCGAACACACCGTCGTCAACAGCATCCTGGTTGGCGCGCGGCCACGCTCGGTCACTTTCAGTGCCGACGGCAAACTGGCCTACGCAACGTCGGAGATCGGCGGTGAAGTTAAAAAGGTTGATGTCGCCAGCGGCACTATCCTCGGCAAAATGGCCTTGAGTGACGATCAGGCCAAGCCCAAAGACATCGTTGTCAGCCGCGACGGCAAGCAGCTGTATGTTGCGGGAGGTCGCGCCAACCGGGTTTTTGTGCTCGATGCCAACAGCCTCGACATCATCACCAGCGTGGCGGTCGGCAAGCGGGTATGGGGCTTGGCGCTGTCGCGCGACGGCCAGCGCCTTTACACCACAGATGGTGTTGACAACCAGGTGTCCGTTATCGACACCAAAAACCATTCCGTCGTAACAAAGATTGCGGTTGGCGAAGCGCCCTGGGGTATAACCATCGACGATTGAAGCAGCACGCGACAAGACCATCGAACACCGCCGGGGCCATCACAACGGGTAGCGGCAAATGGAGGTTTGTGACTGCACACCCGGCAGTCGGCTGCGAAGGTGGCCGGTACTTTTCTGCTCAGGCCCTCAAACCTTAACTAATCCATGGCGTATCGCCAGCCGCGTCAGTTCGGCGTTGTTTTCAACCTCAAGCTTGTTTTTGATTTGGGTCGCGTAGTTGCCGACGGTTTTATAGCCCAACGCCAATCTATTTGCGATGGCATTAACGCTCAGGCCCTCGGCCAGTAGACAGACAATCTCAAACTCGCGCGTCGACAGGATCTGAAACGGTGAGTTGTTGCCCTTGACCTTCTGGTAGGCGAGCCGTTGTGCGATGTCGGGGTCGATGTAGATATTGCCGTTTGCGATCTGGCGCACCGCTTCCACCAGCACCACTGGCGCGCTACTCTTGCCGATATATCCGCGCGCGCCGGCCTGCAGCGCTTGCTCTACGAACGCGATGTCTTCGTGCATGCTGAACACCAGGACCCGCGCGTCGCTCGCGCGCGAAACGATGCGGCGAATCGCCTCAATACCGCCTACACCAGGCATGCTCAAGTCCATGATCACAATGTCCGGCGCGTGCTCGATAAAGAGTCGGCAGGCAGCCTCACCGCTTTCCGCCTCGGCGATAACCCGTAGCTCGCCCTGATTTTCGAGCAGCGTTTTAAAGCCGGCGCGGACCACCGCATGATCATCCACCAGCAAAATACGCATTGGATTAGCCACCAGCACTCTCCACTTCGATCAGCATCGCCAAGGCCGCACTGGCGCGCAAACGAGCGCCGCCACCCGGCGTGCTCTCCAGCTGCAGTTGGCCGCCCACTGTAACGATGCGTTCCCGGATACCGCGCAGACCAAGGCCGTGCGCTTGACCTACCTTATCAAAGCCACGACCGTTGTCGGCCACCACTAACTCCAGCACCAAAGTATTGTCTGCGGCCGGCAGCAGGTTCAACGCCATTTGCACCTCGCTCGCCATGGCGTGGCGGGCGACGTTGGTCAGTGCTTCCTGCGCGATGCGATAAAAGCTGATACGTGCTGCGGCTTGCAGCGGCGGAATTCCCCGATTGGCGACAAACCTGCAAAAGCAATCCTGGTGGTGGGCGTTCCAGTCATCGACCATCAACTCAATGGCCGCCACCAAACCCAGCTCGTCCAGCACTACCGGGTGCAGACGCGCCATCATGCGTCGCACACGCGCATAGATATCGCTGCAGACATCGGTGATCGTTTCAGCCCGCTCAGCAAGCGCCCCATCACTCGTCTCTAAGCGTTCACGGATTGAAACCGCCAGAGCTTTGATGGCCGTGATCGACTGCCCCATCTCGTCGTGCAGTTCGTGGGCAAGATGCTGTCGTTCGCGCTCCTGGATCGCCAGTGAACGCTGAGCGAGCACGATGTTATCTTCGTGGCTTTGGGCCAGCGCGGTAGCCATCTGGTTAAAACGTGAGGTAATGTCATCGATATCACTTAAGCCGATGGGCGCAACACGGGTTGTAAACTCACCACGCTCAACAGCCGTCAGCGCGCGAGCCATGTCCCTCAACGGCCGCAGCGCGCGGCCAAGAAACACAAACACCAGCGCGCTCGCACCCACAAACATGAGCAGCAGCACGACTAAAGTGATCCTGGTCTCGCGCCAGGCCTCGGCGATTTCGTCCTCGGGCGCGGCCACAATCATGATGCGGCCCGCGCCATAGGGCACGGCATGCTCAAATTCCGCAAGATCAGGACTGACCAAGCGCGCGAACCAGGCTGGGGCCCCGCGCGGCTCTTGCTCGCGCTTTGTCTCAAACTCAGTGGGGTACGCCTGCGCGGCCACCAACTCGAAGCGCAAATGCCGCAGGCCGGCATCGTGCGCCAGGTCTGTGACCAAGGCCATCATTTGCGCATCGCTCGCAGCGAGGGCCGGCGTAACAACCAGCGCTTGCAATGCGGTGATCGCGAGCGCGCTGGAGGCGTTCAATTCATCGCGCACGGCCTGACGAACATCCGCCAGCAGGTAAGTAAAACAGGCCACGCAGCTGGCGCCGAAGATCAGCGACTGCAACAGGGTCAAGCGCACACGCAGGTCCACTACCGTAACCGCCCGCTAGCTCGAACTGCGTCCCGTCATCACACCCCGGTCGAGGGCGCGGTGCAGTTTAGTGATCGGTTTGCTTCTCACGTTTGGCGTAGGTTGCTTGCTGATCGCTGGACGCCTCCTGCTGGTACTTACCCTTCCACTCGGCATAGGGCATGCCGTAAACCTGTTCGCGTGCCTGTTCGTAGTCCATGGCCACACCGCGGGTTTCCGCTGCGGCGCGATACCACTTGGACAGGCAATTGCGACAAAAGCCAGCGAGATTCATGAGGTCAATGTTCTGCACCTCGGTATGCTCGCGCAGATAGTCGCGCAAGCGGCGAAAGGCTGCCGCTTCAATCTCGAGTTCTGTTTGTGAGTCCATCGTTGTTCACCTGTAGTGCTCAATTGCCTGACGTTGTCCGGCACGCGTCTTGCGCGGCCTGCTGCGCGCCATTATAACGAGGGTGTCAAACGACGGGAGCGAACATTGAATAGGAATAATTCGCCAGTAACGCGCATTGTAGTCGTCGGCGGCGGCGCCGGCGGTCTCGGACTCGCAACCCGCCTTGGCCACCGCTACGCCAGGGACTCAAGCGTCAATATAACCTTGGTCGATCGTAGTTATTCCCATCTGTGGAAACCGTTACTACACGAAGTGGCGGCTGGCACGCTCAATTCCAACACCGATGAATTGAGTTACCTGGCCCAGGCGCACGGGCATCATTTCGAATTTCGCCTTGGCGCTCTGCTGGCGTTGGATCGCGCCGCAAAGACCATCACCATCGCCGCCTCGCTTGATGCCAATGGACATGAATACATCCCACAACGACATCTACCCTACACCTTCCTGGTGCTCGCCATCGGGAGTGTGACTAACGACTTCGGCATCCCCGGTGTGGCCGAACACTGCTTGTTCCTCGATTCACGCGAGCAGGCGGACGCCTTCCATCAACACCTGGTGCGGGCCTGCTACGCGGCCGATGCGCAAAACGAACCGGTGCACCCCGGCCAGTTACATGTGGCCATCGCCGGCGCAGGGGCCACGGGTGTGGAACTCGCCGCCGAACTCCATTACTCGCTCCATACACTGGTTGGTTTCGGGCTCGATCATATCGATGTCGCAAAAGATATACGCATTCATCTGGTGGAAGCCTCGGATCGCATTTTGCCAAGCCTGCCGGTGACGATCGCAGCCTCGACCCAAACAATCCTTGAACGTATTGGCGTAATTGTGCACACCGGCGACCCTATCGCACACGCAACGGCGGACGGCCTGAAAACTGCGAGTGGCAAGTTCATCGCTGCCGACATCAAAGTCTGGGCGGCCGGGATCCGCGGCCCGGCGGTGCTCAGCAGTCTCGATGGACTGGCAGTCAATCGTGCCAACCAACTCACGGTACGCACGACCTTGCAAACAACGTTAGACGACGACATCTTTGCGCTGGGTGATTGTGCGGCCTGTCCACGTGATGCCACCCATCTCGTGCCACCACGCGCACAAGCGGCCCATCAACAGGCTAGTCTATTGGTACGTTCGATTGACTGCCGGCGCCGCGGTTTGCCCTTGCCAAATTACATCTACCAGGATTTCGGCTCGCTGATTAATCTCAGTCGCTACAGCGCAATCGGGAATCTGATGGGCAATCTGTTCAGACGTCATACCACCACGCTGCCGCTGGAAGGTTGGCTGGCACGCTGGGCTTATCTGTCCCTGTACAAAATGCATCAGATTGCGGTGCAGGGCTGGCTGCGTACCGCCCTCACCACGGCCGCAGATCTGCTGACCCGTGCCGGCCGCCCGCGTCTGAAACTGCATTAGTACAAGCAGCGACGGCGGCTAACCCCGCGCGCGTAGCGCGCTTCGCCGGTTCTCAGCCCTCATCACCACGCAAACCGTATTTATCCATGCGATAACGCATCGCCATGCGTGTGATGCCGAGCCGTCGGGCTGCTTCCGACACATTGCCAGCACTGCCTTTCAACGCCCGGGCCAGCATGGTTTTTTCAAGTTCTTCCAACGTCATGTCCTCAAGACCGAGGCTCGGTGCTGCTGGCAATTGCGCGCCAGAATCGGTCAGCGCCAGGGCCATCTCGTCGATTACCCCGCCGCCGCAGAGTAATACGGCACGTTCGATGACATGGCTCAATTCACGCACGTTCCCCGGCCACTCATAAGCGCGCAGACCTTGCAGCGCGAGTGGCGCGAATCGCGTGCTGGCGACGCCGTAACGGCGCGCGATTTCAGCCAGAAAGTGTGCGGCGAGTAAATCAATATCACCCACCCGCTCACGCAGTGGTGGTAGCTCAAGCGTGAGCACTTTCAGGCGGAAATACAGATCTGCACGCAATGCACCACGAGCCACCATGTCATCTACCGGTCGATTGGTGGCCGCGATAAACCACGCGCGGGTGCGGTGTTCCTGACTGCTGCCGATACGGCGCAAAGTGCGCCGCTCGAGCACGGCTAACAACTTCGCCTGGAGTTCAAGCGGCAGTTCACCGATTTCATCGAGAAATACCACACCATCCTCGGCCGCCTCGATAAGACCAATGCGTTCGCTGAGCGCATGGGTGAAAGCACCTTTGACATGGCCGAACAACTCGGCTTCGATCAGGTCTTTGGGCAAAGCCGCACAGTCGACGTGCACAAACGGTCGTGCACTACGCTCAGATTGCTGGTGCAGCAGGCGTGCCGCGACATCTTTACCGGTGCCAGTCTCACCGGTGATCAAAACCGTCGGCGGCTGCGCGCCGGCGGCGCCAACGAGCCCCGCAATGCGGGACAATTGCTGGCGCACGTGCGTAATCGCCGCAGAGCTACCCAGCAGTTGCACACACTCAGACGTCAGGTTCTCGCGTGTGCGGGAATACTCCAACTGCCGACCGAGTGCGGCGTGCGCCAGCACCTTCTCGATATTCAGGCGCAACTCTTCGAGGTCAATGGGTTTTTTCAGATAATCGGACGCGGCAAACTTCATTGCCGCAACGGCATCTTCGATCTCACCGTAGGCGGTCATCACGATGACCGGCACAGCGCTGCGCGCGCGCAGGCTCTGCAAATAGTCGAGCCCCGAACCGTCGGGCAGGCGCATGTCGAGCAATATCAGATCCGGTTCACCCTGCGCCAAGTGCGCATCTGCCGAAACCAGCGTGCTGACATGGACACAGCGGTACCCGGCCTTCTCCAAGTGCCGACTGACTGCCTTGGCAAACAACACTTCGTCGTCAACCACCAACACGCTACTCGCCATGACTGGCACATCGGCGTGCATGCCCTGCATGTCGTGTTTTACTGCCATGGCTTCATTCTAGCCGTGTAACCGGCGCGCGTATGACGACTTCTGTGCCGTGCCCGGCGTCGGTGTGAAACTCGAGACGGAAATCGTGGGTGTGACAGATCTTAAACGCGATGGGGATCCCGAGTCCGGTGCCAAAACGCTTGGAACTCGGCCCCGGGGTCAGCTCGCTCGGTTCCGGCTGAAATGGAATACCACCCGCTTCGTCGCGGATTGTTAGCAGCACTTCGCCCTCGTGCTGTTCAACTGCGAGCCAAAGGTTAGCACCACGCTTCGATGCTTCGACCGCGTTATTGAGCAGTCCATAGAGTGCCTGTTCCATGAGGTCTCGATCGGCGTTGATGCGCGCCTGTTCGTCCCAGTGGGCATGCGTGCAGTGCACACCACGCTCCAGCATATGTGCCGCCAGCAAACGTTCTACTGCTACCAGGAGCTCGCATGCAAACAAAGGCTGGCGACGCGGTTTTAGCGGGTGCAGATATGACACAAGCGCGGTCACCCAGCGGCCCAGTCTGTCAACGGTATCAATGATGGCGGCGCGGATCTCCCCCAGCTCCGCTGCACTCTCGGAGCCATCCAGCAGTTGCGCGTTGGCACGGATAGCCGCCAGCGGATTGCGGATATTGTGGGCGATGACCGGGATCAGACCGCCCTGGGCGGCTTGCCGCTCCTGATCGAGCAGGGCGTGCTGGCTTTGGTCCAGATCAGCAGCCATACGATTAATGCCCTGAGCGAGCTCGCGCATTTCTGCCACACCCGCTTCTTCTAACTCGCCATCGCGGCGACCCTGACTGATTGCGCGCGTGCCGGCCAGCACTGCCTGCATGGGCTGCACAAAACCGCGCTGGAGCCGCCGCCGTGAGGCCAGCAGCAACCCAACTCCGATCAGCACCGGCACGCTGAGTGCCCACGGCGCAAACGTTAACCGCTGTGCAACTCTGCGGTTCTGGGCGGCTATCTGTTGCGTGAGCAGGCCGTTGAAGTTTTCGAACGCAGATTCGAAATCGGCGACAAAACGACCTTCAAATGCCGGGTCGAGCAACGTGGCGCGCACCAGGCGTTGCAGAGCAGAGGGATCGGCCAAGGTCGCACGCAAGTTGGACTGCAGCAGACTGAAGGCGGTCTGCATGCCTTGCACCGCATACCCTTCGGCCCGATCCGCAGAGGAACGTCGCAGTTCGTTGAACAATTCCTGGATGGTTTGCAGATAGCGGGTATCAAGATCACGGGTGCTTGGGTTGTCGTTCAGCGCCGCGGCGGTCACTTCGTTGATCTGCTTGAATACCAGCGAACGGATCTCCTCGGCAGTGTGCGACAAACCATGCAGGCGGATGGTCTCCAGTGAAGACTGTTGCCACAAGTAACCCCACACGCTCGCCAGCCCGCCGGTGATGATCACAAGGATCAGGAAAGCGAGCTCATGGACGAGCAACAAACGGCGCAAAGACTGCGGGCGATCTTCAGGCGTCACGGGCGTGGCCCAATACGGCCTCGGCGCACACGGTCACCACGCCAAGCAGACCACCCGGCAGGGGGGGTTTCCTGCTGCAATACGGCTCCCGTCGGTACTGGAATGACTTGCTTCATCGCTGCCGGAACAATGATCTACCGGGGCCACATGCGGCGACTCAGTGTCCGCTCGCCGGCCAGCAGATGGGAAATGAAGCCCGTTACGTGCACGCCAATCAACACCAATAGCGCAATTGAGCACAATACATGCAACTCGGTAAACAGCTGGTTGAGCGGGGCGTCACCCCAACCCCAAGTGGGCAGAGGCAAACCGAACCAGTGCGTTGCATAGCCACTGAAAGACGAAGACACATAGCCGCTGATCGGTTGCAACACCAGCACTACATAAAAAGCACCATGCACGCCGCGCGCAAGCTGTGCTTGCCACCACGCAAGACTCGCCGGCAAGGGCGGCGGTCGGTGCCGCACGCGCCAGACCACACGCACGCACAGCAGGCCAAATGCACACAGCCCCAGGGACTTGTGTAGCGCGAAATAATAACTGCGCCCAGGTCCCTTGGGCAGTTCGACCATGAACCAGCCGAGCGCAAAGAGCACGGCGACCAACACCACCGTGAGCCAATGCAAAAGCATTGCGATGCGCGTGTATTTGACGGTGAGGCTCGCGTCCATCATCGCGGCAGGCGTTGAATTTGAACTCAATTGAAGTGTCCGCTAGCGTAGCATGGGGCAGCATGCATGCATTAGAATCCGGCCAGCACGGCTTTGGCTGCGGCAACAAAACAAGCGTATGTTTAGGACCCTGGTCAATATTATCTCGTCAACACCGAGGGTGTTCTTGAGTGGTTGCGGCTAGGCGCGTTTTGCCGGCAATAGCGTGCTATTGCCAAAAAATGCAACGCCGCTACGGCCGCTCACGAACGGCCGAATGTAGAGAGTGTTTGACCAGGGTCCTTAGTACTGTGTTGTGTTCGCCCGAGCAATGAACTACCCGCAGAGATCGCACCTATGATGGGCACTTCCGACAGCACGCAAGTTTGCGCGACGCTCACCACGATCACCGGTCGCGCTGTTTGCCGACGCAGGCGCATGGTCGTTATCCTCGCCTTACTTGCGATGTGTGTGATGAGCGCACCACTGCTCGGCGCCGGCTACGACATCGAAGTCAATAAAAAAAAGCGCGTATTAACCGTTCGCGAAGGTGAACGTGTACGGGCCACTTTCCCGATCGCGTTGGGCCGCGGCGGCCCGGGCGACAAGCGCAAGCTCGGCGACCGGAAAACGCCGGTCGGGACCTATCGCATCGTAGGTGTCGACAACAGCACTGCTTTCGACACTTTTTTGCGACTCAACTACCCCAACGTCAAGGACGCTTTTTACGGGCTGAAAAGCCGCCTGATTTCCCGCCCCGAGTTTGACCGCATCGTGACCGCTCTACGCAACAACCAGGTCCCACCCCAAAATACCCGTCTGGGTGGGGCGATCGGTATCCACGGCCTGGGCGAAGAAACCCCCGAGAAGGTGCATATTCAAAACAAGCTCGACTGGACCCAGGGCTGTATCGCGCTGCGTAACCACGATTTGCACGAACTGCGCGGCTTTGTTGATGTTGGCACCCGTGTTGTCATCATAGAGTGAGCTGAAAGTGAAGGCAGCCGCATTGTTGCTGGCGCTGGCTTTGGTCGCGCTGCCAGCACCGGCGGTCGCAGTCGACATCAAACCCGACGGCGCACTGTTGGTGCGTTACAGCATCGACAAGCCCTTTGACGAGGTGATGTTTGCACTCGATTTTGCCATCACTGATCACAACTTCCGTATTACCGGGCGCAACAGCATAGGCGCGGGCCTGCGTGAACGCGGCTACAAGGATTTCCCCGATGTTGAAGTTATTCACTTCTGCTCGCTGGAGCTGGCGCGCGAGGTGTTGTTGCTTGATCCAGGATTCATTGCTCACATGCCCTGCCGCGTCACGGTGCACGAAGCAGACGGTCGCACGGTCATTAGTCTGATCAAACTGCCGCTTGATAGTCGCGACTCGCGCGTCAATGATTTCGCCCGCCGCATGAATACGACCCTCACCGAGATTGTCGAGCTGGCTGCCGGCATGTGAACACAGTCCGCCCCCTGTAATCGTCTATCATGCGCGCCATAAAAGCCGCCGCAAACGGGGCTTGGCGCGTTACAAAAACCATCTACTTGAGGGGAGCCGGCTTGGTATTACTTGGAACATCGGGTCTGGTCGCGGCTTACGTCGCGGTGGCACTGTTATTACTCGTACTTAACCTCAATGCACGCTGGTCGTGGGCAGTCAAAACAGGCGCCATAACACTCGTTTCAGCGCTGTACATCGTCACCTACTATTCCATTCCGCCATTGCTCGGCTGGCCGACCAACCAGCCTCTACCCAAGCGCTTTCACCTGCTTGCTGTCGAGGTGCAAGAGCCCGACAAAGCCAGTGGCCGCAGTGGCCATATTTTCCTGTGGGCGCGCGATCTGATTGAAGGCAACAACGGCGCTGAACCGCGCGCCTACCGGTTGGCCTACAACGCTGCGCTGGGCAAAACCGTGCAGGACGCTGGCGACAAAGTACGTAAGGGTATGTCCCAGATCGGCGAAGTCCGCGATGACATGGCCACCGGCACCGCCAAGCACGCAACCGCCGCGGAAACTGACGACACGCAGACGGACGTCGCCGGCAAGTCCGCAGAAGCCGTGGCGGGTGGTCAGAGCAGTGTGGTGATCGATTTTTTCGACACGCCCGATTCCACCCTGCCTGAAAAATGATCGATCCGCGACGCGCTGGCCGCGGCGGCTGCCCGCCAAGCTGGCGCGGGCCGTTGGCGCTGCGCGGCTTGCTCGCCCTTGCTGCGATCAACTGTGCGCCAAGCAGCAAGGCCGCCAGCCTCGATGAAAACCTGGCGCTGAGCTGTAGCCAGCGCAGTGCATTGAAGCTGGAGTGCAATTATCGCCTGCGCGAAGGTGGCGAGCTGCAAGCAGCGCTTGGCCGGTGGCACGAACTATCCATTCAGGCCAAGCTCGGTGCACGCTACCCACAAGCTGATGACAACACCGCCCTGCTGTTGCTCGTTGATACCAGCGATCCGGCGCGCGCACCAGCGGTACGCGCCGCCATTATTCATATCAGCACCTTGCTCGCCGCAGCACCCCAGCATTTTAGAATTGGACTCGCCAGCTTTGATAGCGATCTGCGCCTGCTGGCGCCTATAGGATCCGCTCGCGCCGCGTTGCTCGCCAACACCACCCAACTACTCGCCAACGGGCGCACCACCGAACTCTATCGCAACGTCGGTGAAGCTGTGCGCGTGCTGGCAAAAAGCGCCGCCAAACGCAAGGTGTTGTGGGTGCTCTCCGATGGTCTGGCCGAGGATTACGCCTATCACCACCAAGACATCATCGCATTGGCCCGCAGCCACGACGTCATCATCAACAGCATCGGCTATCCCCGCTCTATCCCTCAGTCGGTGGCACTTCAGACCCTGCGCCGACTCAGCAACGAGGGTGGCGGACAGTTTCTGCAAACCACGTTTCCCGCATTCAATTTGCCCACAGATAGTTTGCAGCGTGCCCTCACTCTGCTCGATAACGGTGGCCAGCTGACTTTTGATCTGACACCACTGGTGGCCAAGGGCGCCGCAGGTGCAGGCGAATTGTCGCTGAGCTTTCAGACCCACGAGCAGCAACTGGCGGCGATAGTGCCCATCGTGCTGCCCACTATTAAGGCCCAAGCCACCGCGGAAACCGCGCCGGCACAAGCCGCTATGCCGTTACCTCGAACAACGGCGGGGCGCGCAGCGCAGGGCCTCAATGCTGTCCAGGTGTGGCCGTGGTTCGGCTCGCTCATGGCAGTTTCGCTGGCGATCCTGGGGGCCGTCACGCTGCTCTATCTACGCGTGAAGCGTGCGCCGCAGTCGGTGCGCGACGTGACGGCAAAACCACTGGCCTGGCTGTTACTCGCCGAAGCACCATTCACCCGCCACGCCGTCGACCGCTTACCGTGGCGCATCGGGCGTGCGGGCGACAACGATTTCATCCTCACCGATCACTCGGTGTCGCGGCGGCACGCCGAGGTGCGTGGCAATCAACTTGGCGGCGTGACCCTCCACGATTTGCGCTCGCTCAATGGCGTATTTGTTAATGACACGCGGATCGAAGCAGCCCAACTGGGTGACGGTGATGTGGTCGACATCGGCGACGTGCGCATGCGCTTTACATTGCACGACGAGAGTCACGCCGCGCAGGAAGCCACCGTGATGGTGCGCACCCACACCCCAGCCTGAGGCTTCAGTTTGGTCCCGTTGAGATCTGCGGACGCCACTCAAAGACAATCCCAGCGTCATCCTCGCCAGCGCGGAATTCCGCTGTTATCGCCTGTCCCGGCACCAAGGCCAACTGATCGCCGACATACACCAGCGGCCATCCGTCCCGTAACCACGGTGGAACGCGCCATTCTTGAAACAGGCTTTTGAGCGCGCGGCGCGGCCCGCCAGCGTGCAAGCGCAAACGCTCGCCGCCGTGGCGAAAGCGCACACTCAGCGCGGCGCTCGCCAGCGCTGCGGGATCAGCCCCACCGATCGGTGTTTCAAAGGCCTGCAGGCTGCCATGGCTGAGGTTTAAAGGTGTCCACGGCATCGCGCACTTCAGCACTTCGGCGTCGGGTACTGGCAGACGCGCAGGGGTCAGGAAAAACTTGTTGTCATAACGACGCACCGCTGCGCCGCGCCATGACACCATCGGCATGCCGTCATCACGGGCATCAAGCATGTCGCGCAACATGTGTTCCAGCTGCATGCGCCCAGGCACCGGTCCGCCTGCGCGCGCCAGCCAACGTTTGACGACAAAGGGCCGCAATGGCGCTGCGCAGGTGCGCAGCAGCGCGAGATCCAAGGGCTCGTTATCGCGCAACAAAGCGTCGACCAGCGCGTCAAGTACCTCAACCACCCCACTCTGCAGGGCTGCTACCCGCGCCAATGCTGCCCCGGCGCCGGGAAACTCGCGCTCCAGCACTGGCATCACCTGATGGCGCAAACGATTGCGTGCAAAACGCGCATCGTTATTGCTCGGGTCGTCGAGCCATGTGAGCGCATGCGTGTGGCCATAGGCCAGCAAGTCCTGGCGCGGTTCGCTGAGCAAGGGTCGCAGTAAACGTTTGTCAGCGTAGTACCCGCGGGCGCGTATGCCGGCCAGACCATGGGGACCCGCGCCGCGCAAGGCCTGCAGCAGAACCGTTTCGGCCTGGTCGTTACGATGATGTGCCGTGACGAGAATGCTGCGATTATCGATCTGCGCGAGCAGGCTTGCATAACGATGCTGGCGTGCCCAGTCTTCGACACTTGCACCCAACGGCGGCGTGCCATCCAGACGCGTAGTGCAGAAATCAACACCAAGTTGTGCTGCGACCTGTGCGCAATGCGCAACCCAGCGATGACTATCGAGCTGCAGACCATGATCAACATGGTGGGCTTGCAGTTGTACGGTGCGGCCTGGCAAATAAGCACTCAGCAGGTGCAATAGTACCGTGGAATCAAGCCCCCCGCTGAAACCCAGCACCACCCGTGCTATATCCCCCGCGGCGAACAGCGCATCGAAGCGCGCATACAAGCGCGTGGCAAGCGCCGCCGCTGCACGTGCCTGCAGTTCGGATTCAGCGATCGGTGTATTCACCGATCGCTGCAAAACGTGCGCGGCGCCTGCTCACCAGCTCCTCGGGACGCAACAACGACGGCTCCTCAAGCGCCACCAGCACGGCACTCTTTAAACGCGCGGCCGCCAACTCAGGATTACGATGGGCACCGCCCAAAGGCTCTTCGATCACTGTGTTAACGAGCCCAAGCTTCAGCAAACTGGTAGAAGTGATGCCCATCGCTTCGGCGGCGTCCGAAGCGCGCTCGGCACTTTTCCATAAAATCGACGCACAGCCTTCCGGCGATATCACCGCATAGGTCGCGTACTGCATCATGAGAATGCGATCGCCGACGCCGATAGCCAGCGCGCCGCCCGAGCCACCTTCACCGATCACCGCCACTACAATAGGTGTGCGCAGGCCCGACATCACCAGCAGATTGCGTGCGATGGCTTCGCTCTGGCCGCGCTCTTCGGCATCGATACCTGGATAAGCCCCTGGCGTATCAATGAAGGTTATAAGCGGCAAGCGAAAACGCTCAGCCATTTCCATGATACGCAACGCCTTGCGATATCCTTCTGGCCTTGGCATGCCGAAGTTTCGCAGCAGATTGTCCTTGGTGTTGCGTCCTTTCTGATGGCCAATAAAAGCCACACCACGGCCATTCAGACGTCCGATGCCACTGACGATGGCCGCATCGTCACCAAAGGCCCGATCACCATGCAATTCGTGGACGTCCTCAAACATGCGTTCCACGTAGTCGAGGGTGTAAGGGCGCTTGGGATGTCGTGCCAGTTTGGCAATCTGCCAGGCATTCAAGCTGGAAAAAATCTGTCGGGTCAGTTCCTCCGAACGCTTACCAAGACGCTCAATCTCTTCAGAAATATTAATGGCCGAATCGTCGCCGACCCGTCGCAATTCCTCAATCTTGGCTTCCAGCTCAGCGATTGGCTGTTCAAAATCCAAGAAATTGAAATTGACGTGACCGCTCTCCTCTACCCGTTCAGTCACGTCCGCAAACCTCAATATTCGAGATGAACATATTGTTCTCCAAAGTGGCGCTTGAGCCCGTCCAACAGGCCCTCGGAAAGATTAACTCGCCAGCCTTCGCCGAGTTTAAGACGAGCGCGGCTGTGCGCACGTGTATATTCTATGGCGATTGGGCAGCGACCATGACCATGGCTGCCGATCATCGTCTTCAGTTCATGCACAAAGCCGTTAACCAGTCGTGGTTCGCCAAGGCTCAGTACCAAGGCACGGGCCAGACGATTGCGAGCTTCATCCAAGGTCGAGATTTCACTGGCCTGCACGGTATGTTCGCCAGAAAATTCATCGACCGAACATTCGCCGTCGATGATGACCATCATATCGGTCACCAGTTTGTCGAGGTTCCGCTCATAAACCTCGCGGTAGACCGTAACCTCGACGCGTGCAGTCTGGTCATCCAGCGAGATCACGGCCATTCGCCCCCGGCGGGTCTTGATGATCCGCACCGACATAATGAACCCGGCAATTCGTCGCTTGCCCGGCCGGATCTCGGACAGCGAAGAGCTGGCAAAGGCCGACAATTCGGCACGGTAACGGTCAATGGGATGGCCGCTCAAGTACAGTCCCAGCGTCTCCTTTTCGCAGGCCAGTAATTCTTCCGCGCTCCACTCCCGCACCCCCGACGCGTAATCGACGTTGAGTGGGGCGACTTCATCTACCGCCTCGGTAGCGAGACCGAAAAAATCCGATTGCCCGGAAACGGCTGCCTTTTGATGCTGATCCGTGATTTGCAGTACCTGATCAAGAGCTGCCATCAACACCGCGCGGCTATGGCCAAAACAGTCAAAAGCACCGGCTTTGATCAAGGCCTCCAGTGCGCGGCGGTTGATCCGCTTGTCGGCATTGCGACGACAGATGTCGACCAGGTCGCGATAAGGGCCCTTACTGTCGCGTTCTTCGACCAACGCATTGATCACTGCTTCACCGACACCCTTCACGGCGCCCAGGCCATACCGAATGGTCTTGGTGTCGGCAACGCTGAAGCGAAAGCTGCATCCGTTGACGTCGGGCGGCACCACCGTTAAACCGAGTGCACGACACTCCTCTATCAGACGCACCACCTTGTCGGTCGAGTCCATGTCAGCTGACATTACAGCGGCCATGAAAGCCGCCGCATAGTGAGCCTTCAGCCAGGCTGTCTGATAGGCCACCAGCGCATAAGCAGCAGAGTGGGATTTGTTAAACCCATAACCGGCAAACTTTTCCATCAGATCAAAGATGAAAGTGGCATCGGCCTGCGCGATGTTGTTAGCCTGTGCTCCGTCGACAAAACTCTCGCGCTGCTTGGCCATCTCCTCGGCCTTCTTTTTGCCCATTGCACGTCGCAATAAATCGGCAGCGCCCAAGGTATAACCGGCCAGCACCCGCGCGATCTGCATGACCTGTTCCTGATACAGGATCACCCCATAGGTGGGTTTCAGGATCGGTTCAAGCGCTGGCACCGCGTACTTGAGCGCCTGGCGCCCATGTTTACGCTCAATGAAGTCATCGACCATGCCCGACTGCAAGGGTCCCGGCCGAAACAATGCGACCAAAGCGATCAAGTCTTCGAACAGATCGGGCTTGAGACGCTTGATCAGCTCTTTCATGCCCCGCGACTCAAGCTGGAACACCGCCGTCGTGCGAGCGTTCTGCACAAGTTTAAATGTAGCTGCATCGTCGAGCGGAATTTTCTCGATCGCGATTGGCGCCTGCGCGCTCGCCGTACGACCTTGATTAATGTCGCGCACAGCCCAGTCGATGATAGTGAGCGTTCGCAGTCCAAGAAAATCGAATTTGACGAGGCCGATTGCCTCGACATCGTTCATATCGAATTGTGTAACCAGTGCTTCACTGCCCTGCTCACAATACAGCGGCATGAAGTCTGTGAGAGCCGTTGGCGCAATGACCAGCCCTCCCGCGTGCCGGCCGGCATTACGGGCCAGCCCTTCGAGTTGCAGGGCCAGCGTCATGACTGCGCGCACGTCTTCCTCTTCATCCTGACGGCGTTTAAGTGCGGGCTCCTCCGCCAGGGCGCGTTCGAGGGTCATCTGCGGATCGAAAGGGATCAGCTTTGCAAGTTGATCGACAAAACCATAGGGGAACCCTAATACCCGGCCAACGTCGCGCACTACTGCTTTGGCAGCCATAGTGCCGTGAGTAATGATCTGCGCAACCTGATCACGCCCATATCGCGCCGCAACGTACTCGATAACCTCGTCACGCCTGTCCATACAGAAATCGATGTCGAAATCGGGCATCGACACACGCTCTGGATTTAAGAAGCGCTCGAACAGCAAGTCGTATTCGAGCGGGTCGAGCTCCGTAATACCGAGCGCAAAAGCAGCCAGCGAACCCGCACCGGAGCCGCGCCCAGGCCCAACCGGGATCCCGTGCTGCTTGGCCCACTCAATAAAGTCGGCAACGATGAGGAAGTAACCCGAGAAGCCCATCTTGGTGATGACTTCAATTTCACTAGCCAAGCGGCGCTGGTAGGTGTCGACATGCTTGGAGTCGTCGCGCGAGCCGCGGATAGCACCTGTTGCAAAGCGTTGCTCCAGACCAATCTCACTCTTTTCACGCATTAAGCTGTCGACTTGAATGCCTGCGCCGACGGGATATTCCGGCAGATGGTAGGTGCCGAACTCCAGTTCGAGATTACAGCGCATGGCGATATTGACTGAGTTGGCCAGCGCGTCGGGAAGATCGGCGAAAAGCTCGCACATTTCGTCTTCGCTTTTCAGATACTGACTCGGCGAGTAGTCTCGCGGGCGACGCGGATCTGCAATGACGCGCCCCTGGTGGATACACACCCGCGCCTCGTGCGCATCGAAATCGTGGGCGTGCAGAAAACGCACGTCGTTGGTGGCTACCACTGGCGTACCGGTTGCGACTGCGCATTCTAAAACCGCATCGGTATAACGCTCTTCCCGCTCCCGCCCGGTACGCATAATCTCAATGTAGTAGCGATCGCCAAACAGGTCGCGCCAAAATCCTAAACGCTGCTTAATCTGTTCAAGCTTGCCCTCGTTGGACAGCCGGCCTAGATCGCCGTTGGGT
The DNA here is from genome assembly GCA_043756885.1 of Pseudomonadota bacterium. Classification (GTDB taxonomy): domain Bacteria; phylum Pseudomonadota; class Gammaproteobacteria; genus JADJYF01. Next base: position 27,111 of record JAYUQF010000027.1, on the reverse strand, counting down.
CCGCCTGAAAGGGCCAATAGTCCGCGCACCGCGTCGGCATGCAGCGCGCTTTCTTCAATGCCTGCAATGCCACCATGCTGACCGAAGCGATAAGCCATCGTCAGCAACTGACTCAGATTGCGATAACCCTCTCGGTTCTGGCATAAGAGCACCATACGGAACCGTTCTGCCACGCCGGCAGGGGGGGTAATCCAGACGTCGAGACCCACGATGGGCTTTACCCCGGCTTCCTGGCTGGCGCGATAGAACTTGGGTAACGCAAACACGTTGTTCTGATCGGTCAGGGCCACCGCCGGCATACCCAACGCCTTGCAACGATCCGCCAGATCGTCAACGCGTACAGTTCCATCAACGATGGAATACTCGCTGTGAACATGCAGATGTATAAAACGCGGCGCGTTCACGCCTCGCCCCTCGCCATAAGTACCTTACGTACTGGTGCGAAACTGCGGCGATGCATGGGACTCGCGCCCCAACGGTTTAGCGCCGCAACGTGGGCGGCGGTTGGGTAGCCTTTGTGACGTGCAAATTCGTATTGTGGATAGTCTTTATCGAGCTCAACCATGAGGCGGTCACGCGAGACCTTCGCGATGATAGAGGCGGCACTAATCGCAGCGACGCTGGCATCACCACCGACTATTGCCGTCGCCGGGCATGGCAGAAACGGGCAATGCAGACCATCTATCAGTGCCTCGTGCGGTGCAATGGCAAGCGCCAGAATCGCCCGCTGCATGGCGAGCAGCGTCGCCTGGAGGATATTCAGCCTATCTACCTCTTCAACATCGGCACGCCCAACGCCCACCGCCAGCGCGTCACGCATGATCAGCCCGAACAGACGCTCGCGCTGGCGCTCACTTTTTTGTTTGGAATCGCCGAGACCGGGGATATCGCCAGGGCCGAGAATTACCGCTGCGGCAATCACCGGCCCGGCCAACGGCCCACGGCCTGCTTCATCAACCCCCGCTACCCATCTCACACTCTGACTCACTGCGCTAGACATGGGGGTGACACATCCCGAGCACTGCCTCTGCCGCGCGCGCTGCTGCACCTACACGCAGGGACTCATGCAGAGCGCGCGCTCGCGCTAAATAAGACTCGCGACGGCGGCCATCGTCTAACCATGCGGCCAGCTCAGAACAGATTGCTTGCGGCGTGAGCGCACCCTGGATTAGTTCCGGCACCAGTGAATCTGCGGCCAGAATGTTCGGCAAAGCAATGCGCGGGATAGAAATCATGCGCCGAATTATATGGTAGGTAAGCGGTGCCATACGGTAACCCACCACCATCGGAGCCCGGCAAAGCAGCGCTTCGAGCGTCGCGGTTCCTGAGGCCACAAGCGCAACATCGGCAGCACTCAACAATTCACGAGCTTGTCCATGGCGATAATCGACCGTCAGTTGCGGCACCGTATCGCTAATAACCCTGCGCAATCGCTCAAGCTGCCCGGCAAGGGCCACACAGGCGATGATCTCGAGCGGGCCACGTTCCCTCTGCAACGCCGCCACACCCTGGGCGAAGGGTGGTGCGAGTCGCTCGATTTCCTGAGCACGACTACCAGGCAGAATAGCCACCAAAGGCGGGCCGGGCGCAATGCCCAGGGCGGCACGTGCCGCGCTCCGGTCCGGCGCTAGCGGCAGTATGTCGGCCAGCGGATGCCCGACAAAACGGCAATCGACGCCGTATTTGGCAAAAAACGCCGGTTCGAAGGGTAACAAGGCCAGCAGGCGATCGACGGCGAGCCCCAAGCGACGAGCTCGCCCCGCTCGCCAGGCCCAGGCCTGCGGGCAAACATAATGCACTGTTGGCACACCGGCCTGCTTAAAACGCCGTGCAAGTCCAAGATTAAAATCCGGCACGTCGATGCCGATGAACACGTCCGGACGTTGCGCGAGCAACGCCGTGCCAAGTTCGGATTGCAGCCGTCGCAGCCGCGGGTAGGCGCGTAGAACCTCGACGAGGCCCATCACAGAAAGCTGGTCAATGTTCGCCAGTGCATGACAACCCGCTGCCGACATTGCCGGTCCGGCCATGCCGCTGAATCGCGCGCCCGGGACCAGTGCGCGCAGTGCATGGATCAACTCAGCGCCGAGGATGTCCCCCGACGTCTCACCGGCAACAATGGCGATATGAAGAACGGACACTCGCCCCACTAGTAGCGGCGGCGACGACAGATCAGCGCACGATGCCGCGCACCGAGGACCGCACGAAATCGAGCAGCCGCGCGACCTCGGGGAAAGTGTCGCGCTCGGTCTCAAGCAGCGCAAGCGCCGCTTCCAGCGAATTTCCCTGTCGATACAAAACCCGGTATGCACGTTTGAGTGCTGCGATTGATTCCACGCTGAAACCACGCCGTTTCAAGCCTTCACGGTTGATACTGCGTGGTTCGGCGTTATTGCCGTCGACTATGACGTACGGCGGCACATCGCGAACGATGGCGGCAGCGATAGCTGAAAAGCTGCTTTCGCCCATGCGACAGAACTGATGCACGCCGGTGAAACCACCGAGTATCACGTAGTCTTGAATCTCAACGTGGCCCGCTAGCGTGGCGTTGTTGGCGAACACGGTGTGATTGCCAACTTTGCAGTCATGCGCAATATGGCAGTAGGCCATGAGCCAGTTATCGTCACCGAGCCGCGTAACGCCGCCGCCCTGCGGAGTACCGCGGTTGATACTGCAGTATTCTCGAATAGTATTGCCATCCCCGATCTCTAAGCGCGACTCACCAGCGCCCGAAAATTTCTTGTCCTGTGGGTCGTCGCCCAAAGAACAAAACGAATACACGCGGTTATTGGCACCAAGCCGCGTCGGCCCCTGAATTACCGTATGGCTACCTATGCGGCAGCCGGTGCCAATTTCCACGTTGGCACCGACCGATGTCCATGGTCCGACGTCAACGTCAGCGGCGAGTGTTGCGCTAGGGTGAATCTTGGCACTCGGGTCAATCAACGGCCCGCCGCCCGCTCGGTGGTCATAAATTCGGCGCTGGCGACCACGACCCCATCGACTTCAGCGGTGGCATCAAACCGGTAGATGCCCTTTATCTGACGGCGCAGCTGCGCGCGTAGGATAAGTTGATCGCCAGCCGTCACCGGCCGCTTGAAGCGCGCTTTGTCGACTCCGACCAAGTAATAGACATTGCCTTCTTCGCTGCGGGCCTGATTCGAATAAAAAGCCAGCATACCAGTCGCTTGAGCCATCGACTCCAAAATGAGGACACCCGGCATAATCGGATGCCCAGGAAAATGCCCCAAAAAGAACGGCTCGTTAATTGAGACATTCTTCAATGCTTTTATCGATTCGAATGGTGTGTATTCAATGACGCGATCGATGAGAAGGAAGGGATACCGGTGCGGCATCGTTTGCAAGATTTTAGCGATGCCCAAGTCTTCCATACCGTTCTCCACTACGCACCACCCCGCGGCTTGCCCGGACCAGGAACATGTCTCATCTTCATCACGACTCGAACCTGACGTCATTTACGGGCGCTGAGGGAAAAGCCTGAATGCACCAGCTGACACGACCGCCTCGGAGCAGAATTCGCGGCAGCCAGAGCAAACGTGGCAATTCCCGAGAACGTTCGAACCCAGGTGCGATTGAGCCGGATGAACGAAAACCCAGATGCCCTTTTCAGGGCTTACCCGTTACTCCTGAGCGGGCACCGCCGCTGACGCGGAATAGGCCTGCCGAGTCGCTTCGAAGCATCAGCGGCAGCGTTGTCCATTTTTAGTCCTCAGATCGTCCATGTAGACACTGCACACGCCCGACGCATCCATTCCAGAGAGCACCAGCCCGTGGGCAAGGGCCCGTCAGACTTGGCTAAAAATTGCCGGTCGCTGTGCGCCACTACAATAGTAGCCGCAGTCAACCCATTACCGCATTCCGTGCTGTAAGCGTTTGCCAAGCGGGCGCCGGAATCCGCGTTGAAATCCAGGGCCCTTACTTGGCTGCCCCGCCCTTCAATTTGGCGATTACCTGGTCGGTGATGTCGACTTTTTCACTGGCAAACGCTAAACCTTGGCCCAGCACAAGATCGTAGCCTTGTTCTTTAGCCAGACTGGAGATTGCTTCTCCGATTTTCTGGTTAATGATTGCCATTTCCTCGTTGCGACGGAAATTGACGTCTTCCTGAAATTCCTGCGTCTCGCGCTTAATATCGCGAGTCTTCGACATGACGTCGCGCTCAACCCGGCCGCGTTCGGTCTCACTCATGATCGCACCATCCTTCTGCATGCGATCTTCAAGTGCTTTCACTTCTTTCTGCGCACCCACTAACTTGGTATCGCGAGCGGCAAATTCCTTTTGCAGCTTCTTCCGCGCGTCATCGGCCTGAGGTGACGCTTCAAGTATACGTGCAACATTGACCACACCGATCTTGTAGTCAGCCGCTTGCGCTGCGGAAAACAACATCAACGATGAAACAACGGCCAGCCGGATAAATCTATCAAGGATTCTCAAAGCAGTACTCCAATGCGGTTTAGAATAATTCTCTCAAATTGTGGGACGAAGCTGCTACCCCCACCTCGCCCACTCTTGCCGGCGATTGACCGGTGCGTGGCAGACGAGCAAGGGCTCCGAGCGCCGCCGCGGTTATTTTTCGATGGGCAATCGAGATCAGTCTTGTCGCACCGAATTAACACGCGCACTCCATTATGTAGCCCTCGCTTCTATCTTTCCAGACCAGCCGAACTCAAAACTGGGTACCAAAATTAAACTGGAAGCGCTGGGTTCGGTCGCCGGGGCGGTCTCTAAATGGCTGCGCAAGACTTACCGAGAGCAGCCCAAACGGCGACATCCAGATGCCGGACACGCCAGCGGCCATACGCACATCGGCGAATCGGATGTCCTCGTCGACTGACCACACATTACCTGCGTCCATAAACGTAGAGAGTCTTACCGACTTAAGCTCGGCCAGGAAAGGCACTGGAATGATAACTTCTGCGCCACCTACAACCTGAACATTGCCACCCAATGCTCGACGGAAAAAATCCTGAGGACCTAGTGAATTCTCCTGGTAGCCGCGAACAGTGCGCGGACCACCGGCGTAAAAGTTTTCAAAGAATGGCAATTGATCGGTGCTTCCGTAGCCACCGCCGTAGCCGATTTCGCCACGCATCATGAAAATGTAGTTCTTGGCCAGCGGCACGAACAACTTGGATTCGTAGTTCACTTTGTAGTAAGTCAAATCAGCGCCCGGCACGGTAATCTCGCCGCGAATACGTTGCAGCGTGCCCCGTTCAGGAAATATTGCTGAATTGCGCGTGTCGTAGGTGAACGCGGTCGAAAAACGGATAAGGTTGTAGTTATTGCCTTCACGTAAGAGAAATTGAGCAATAATCGGGTCAAGAAACAAGGGATTTGTATTGATCGAGGTAGACTCGTAGGACAAACCTGCGTTGATGTAGTGATACTCAGTGAGCGGCACCCCGAAATTCATACCGCCGGACAGCGTCTTCGTGTTGTAACGGATGATATTGGTATTACCAGCGTCGGTTTTCTGATAACTAAAATCGAAACCCCGGGCTACACCATCTGTCGTCCAGTATGGATTCATGTAGCCGACCCGGAAGACCTGGTTGATTTCACTGTTAGCAAACGCAAAGCTGACGCTCTTGCCAGTGCCAAGGAAATTGTCCTGCTGGACATTGGTATTAAAAATAACGCCAGCCGCTTGGGAGAAGCCCACGCCTAGCTGCAGATTTCCAGATGGCCGCTCCTTGACCGTAAAATTGACGTCGACTTGGTCCGTTGAGCCGGCCACTGCGGGGGTCTCGACGTTTACGTCTTCGAAAAAGCCTAGACGACGAAGCCGAGTTTTTGAGCGCTCAACCTTGGCGGTGGAAATCCACCCCCCCTCAAGCTGACGCATTTCGCGGCGCAATACTTCGTCACGTGTTTTGCCATTGCCAAAAAAATTGACTCGGCGGACGTAGACCCTCTGACCGGGATCTACAAAATAGGTCACACCTGCGACTCTGTTTTTTTCGTTGATTTCAGGGATCGCGTTGACGTTGGCAAAAGCGTAGCCCTCGTCGCCCAGGCGGTCAGTAATCAGCTTACTCGTGGCGGTTAGGTCTTTACGCGAAAAGGTCATGCCTTTGCGCGTCACCACAAACCTGAACAGATCTTCAGGCTCTACGATTAAGGTACCGGCCAACTTCACATCTCCGACCACGAATTTTTCGCCTTCGCTTACGTTGATGGTCAGATATACGTCTTTTCTGTCGGGAGTAATCGACACCTGCGTCGACTCTACGCTGAAATTCAGGTAGCCGTTGTCCTGATACAACGAGCGCAGGATTTCAAGGTCACCCGAGAGTTTTTGCTTGGAGTACTGGTCATCTTTTGTAAACCAGCTTATCCACGTCGGTGTGTTTAACTTGAAATGATCGCGAATCTGCTCGTCGCTGAATGCTTCGTTACCGATGATGTTGATCTGTTTGATCCGTGCAGCCTCGCCCTCGGACACGGTAAACGCCACTTCGACAGTTTTGTCATCTACAGGAATGACTTCGTTTTCGATCCGCACGCCATACTTGCCATTAGCGAAGTATTGACGCTTGAGTTCTTGTAGTACTTTGTCTAGTTTGGACTCGTTAAATACCTCACCCTTGGCGAAGCCCACTTCCTTCAGACCCTTGGTTAAGTCTTCAGTTTTAATGGCTTTGTTACCCTCGAAGGTGATATCCGAGATAGTCTCACGCTCTTGCACAACAACGACCAGTACGTCGCCGTCTCGTTCAAGCTTGACGTCTTTGAACAGACCGGTCTTAAAGAGGGCTCGCACGGCGTCGCGTGAGCGTTTGTCGTCGACCGCGTCACCCACACTGATTGGCAGGTAATTGAAGATCGCGCCGGGGGAAATCCGGTCCAAGCCCTCGACTCGGATATCGTCGACGACGAACGATTCTGCGGCTGAAGCGCTGACCGCGAACATCATCGTCAGGCCGCACATCCAGCCCGCTGCAAACGCTTTCGACATAAATATATTGATTTGTTCTTGGGTGTTTCCGTCACCAGCGTACTCACAGAATGCGCAGGATGTCGTTGTAGACGGCCAGCCCCATCAAGCTCAACAGCATCACAAGACCAAGCTGTTGTCCCCACAATTGCAGATGTTCAGACACCGGTCTCCGCGTCGCGAATTCTATCAGGTAATAAAGCAGGTGTCCGCCATCCAGGATAGGAATAGGCAATAGGTTGAGTACCCCGAGGCTCACACTCACTAGGGCTAGGAATTCCAAGAAACGAGCGACGCCCAATTTTGCCGATGCGCCGGCGTACTGCGCGATGCTGATCGGGCCGCTGAGATTTTTGACCGATGCCTCACCGACAAGCATTTTGCCGAGAAACTTAAGTGTGGTCAGACTCATCCCAAGCGTTCTATCTACCGCCCCACCAAAAGCTGCCCACGGGCCGTAACGCTCGATGCCCATCGGGATGGCGTCGAGATTTTTTGGCACGCGAGGCTCTGCGCCAATGCGCCCGAATACGACGCCGTGCTCTTCGACCCGCGCTGGGCTCACCTGCAGGGCGATCTCTGACCCGCCGCGTGCCACAACGATGGCCAGCGTCTGCTCGGGATGCGCGCGAATTACATCTACCCAGGCGCCCCAACTCGTTACCGGCTTGCCATTGGCCGAGACCACGCGATCACCTTCTTTGATGCCGGCCTTCGCTGCTGCGCCATCGACGACAACACGGGCGATCACGGGAGGGATCAGTGGAACATCGGGCGCTAAACCCAGGGTCTTGAAAAAATCACCCGCGCCCAGCTCGTCAACCGAGACTTTGCTGACATCGAGTATTACGTTCTTGACGACACCATCAGGGTCGCGCAGCTGCACACTGAGCGGGCGCTGGTCGAGGATGCCATCGAGCGCATGACGAAACACGCCGTCCCAGGTCTGAGCGTCGGCGCCGTCAACTTGCAGAATTTCCTGACCACGACTAAGACCGGCACGGGCAGCGATGGAATCCAGATCAACCGAGCCGATGATGGCTCGCGGACCTGTCACGCCTATCATCAACATCAGCCAATAAGCAAGAATCGCAAACAGAAAATTGGCCGTCGGGCCGGCCGCCACCACCGCTATCCGCGTCGCAAGGGGCATGCGATTAAAGGCTCGATGCAACTCGTGCTCAGCGACTTCCCCTTCGCGCTCGTCGAGCATTTTTACGTAGCCCCCAAGTGGGATCAGGGCTAACGCGAACTCTGTTTCACCCGAACGCCATTGCAACCATGGTCGTCCAAAACCGATGCAGAAGCGCAGGACCTTCACCCCCAGCCGTTTGGCTACCCAGTAATGGCCGAACTCATGGGCCGTAACCAGAATTCCCAAGGCCAGGGCGAACGAAAGTAGAGTTTTGACCAGTTCCATCACTTCACTCCTTCGGCCACTAAGCGCCGCACACATTCACGCGCACTCGCGTCGTCTGCCAGGATGGTCGCCAGATCGAGTGCTGGCCGCGCCGTTATTCGCTCAAGAGCACCACCAACCAGGCGCGGGATCGCGGTATAGGAAATCTTTTCATCGAGGAATGCCGCCACCGCCATTTCGTTGGCCGCATTCATGATCGCTGGCGCAGTACCGCCGGCGCTCATGGCGTCGCGCGCCAAGCGCAGACAGGGAAACCGGTCGTAATCGGGTTCCTCAAAATCGAGACGGCGAATGCTGAACAGGTCTAGACGCGTGACACCGGCCTCGCAGCGCTCGGGCCAGGCCAACGCGTACGCGATCGGCGTGCGCATATCAGGGTTGCCAAGCTGTGCGAGCACCGAGCCATCGACGTACTGAACCATAGAATGAATCACGCTTTGCGGATGGATGACCACCTCGATCTGGGCTGGCGTAGTGCCGAACAACCAGCATGCTTCTATCACTTCCAAGCCCTTGTTCATCATGGTGGCTGAGTCCACGGAAATCTTGCGCCCCATCACCCAGTTTGGATGGGCGCAGGCCTGCGCCGGCGTTACCGTATGCAGCTGCTCGATAGGCCACGAGCGGAACGGACCGCCCGATGCGGTCAGCAGAATGCGCTCCACGCCGACACGCGCCAAACCGTCGCCGAAGCTTTCGGGCAGGCACTGGAACACGGCATTGTGCTCGCTATCAATCGGCAACAACTCGGCATTACTTTCGCGCACGGCGTCCATGAACAGTTGGCCCGACATTACCAAGGACTCTTTGTTGGCGAGCATGATCCGCTTTCCCGCCCGCGCCGCAGCAAGATTTGGCAACAGGCCCGCTGCGCCGACGATGCCCGCCATCACGTAGTCGACCTGCTGATGGGCAGCGATGGCAGACAGCGCTGTCGCACCCGCCAGTACCTGCGTGTCCAGGCCCGCAGCTTTGCATTTTGTTTCCAACTGCGTGGCAGCACGTTCTTCGACCATCACTGCAAAGGGTGGGTTCCATGCCTGGCACTGAGCAAACAGTCCCTCGACATTAGAATTGGCAGAGAGCGCAAAAACCGTAAAGCGTTCAGGATGGCGGGTTATGACGTCCAGCGTATTGACGCCAATTGTGCCAGTTGAACCGAGTATGGTCACTGCGATGGTCATGGTTGCTCCAGCAGAAAAAGTCCTAAAGTGAACACTGGCGCAGCTGCCAACAGGCTGTCGATACGGTCGAGAAGACCGCCGTGCCCCGGCAGCAGCGTGCCGCTGTCTTTAACCCCGCGCAAACGCTTGAGCAGGCTTTCGAAGAGATCACCGATCACCGAAGCGCCAAGTGTGACTGCGGCGAGTAACAATGCGTAAGTTAAGGACAGGTGGGCGTTGAGGCCTAGGCCCACCGCTGCCAACGTCAGCAACTGAGTGCCTAGCAGCCCAGCCATGAATCCCTCCCAGGTTTTGCCCGGGCTTACACGACTTGCAAGCCGTCGACGTCCGAAGGTTTTGCCACCAAAGTAGGCAAAAATGTCTGCCCCCCATACCAGTCCGAACAAAGCCAGCAGGAGCGCAGGAGCGCGGTCGAGCAAGCTAAGGAGTGCCACCAAGGCCGGGACCAAAGCGAGCCATCCGCACCCGCCAAGCCACAGCGGATCACTGATCTTCGGACCTTCATGTCGTTGGTATTGAATAACCCAGGCACCTGCTACCAGCCACCACAGGCAACCTGACAGCAGCAAGGCGCTCAACGCGATCGACGCATCGCGCAATAGCAAGGCGCTACTTAGTGCAGCACACAGGGTCACTGCAGCATAAGTAATACGGCCCGTTTGACTTTTCATACCCGCCAGTCGCGACCATTCTTCAGCCGCGCCAAACAACAGCAACGCGAATAAGACGGTCATGAATTCGAACGGCAGCCGCAATGTACCAAACACCACGACCCCGCCCAGAACGGCCGCCGTCAAAACGCGTGTAATCAGATTTGACACAGGCGGGCAAAAAAGCCGAAGCCGAACTCCTCGGCAGCGACCAACATCATTCGGTGTTTGAGACCACAACATCAAGCTCGCCGCTGACCTGCTCGCCGGTCATCCCGAACCGTCGCTGACGGATCCTGAAGCTCCGCAGGGCTCGCTCGAATTCCGATGTATCAAAATCTGGCCACAGACAATCAGTGAAATAGAGTTCGGTGTAGGCCAGCTGCCAGAGCAGGTAATTACTGATGCGTTGTTCACCGCCCGAGCGGATAAACAGGTCGGGGTTCGGCACATCGGCCAGTGCCAAACGTGCTTCGATGTGTTCTGCCGTGATGGCGTCCGGCTCGAGTTCTCGGTTTTTGACCAGGGTGGCGAGCTGGCGGGTTGCCTGAGTAATGTCCCACTGGCCACCATAGTTTGCAGCGATCACTAAGTTCAGACGTCGATTGTCGATCGTGCGAGCTTCGGCTCTCTCGATGCACTGTTGGAGCTTCTTCGGAAACGGAGAACGGTCGCCAATCACCCGCAAGCGCACGCCGGCTTCGTGGAGCCGTTCAATTTCTTGATCCAGCGCCAGCACGAACAAATCGAACAGCAGCCTGACTTCGGTGGGGGGACGACGCCAGTTTTCGCTGCTGAAGGCAAACAGCGTCAGGGTATCAATGCCAGACTCAGCGCAGTACTTAACGATGTCACGTACATTTTCAACACCGGCGCGGTGACCAGCGATACGAGGCAACTGCCGGCGTCTCGCCCAGCGACCGTTGCCGTCCATGATGATCGCAACATGGCGTGGCAGGTCCGTCGACGTAGCAGGCCCAGTCGCCACTGTCAGACCGCCATCATTTCGCGCTCTTTGGCCGCGACGATTTCGTCAATCTTTCTGACGTGCTCGTCGGTAATTTTCTGTGCTTGTTCTTCGCCTTTACGCTCGTCGTCTGTGGTGATGTCTTTCGCTTTGAGTAGTTCTTTCACGTGCGCAATAGCATCACGACGCACGTTGCGCACGGCAACTTTGGCCTGCTCGGCTTCTTTATTCAAAATCTTTATCAGGTCCCGTCGCCGCTCCTCGGTCAATGGCGGCAAGGGCACACGTATGACACTGCCTGCGGAGTTGGGGTTCAGGCCCAGCCCGGAGTCGCGGATGGCCTTTTCAACTGCTTCGATCGCGCCACGATCCCAGGCTGTAACAACCAGTGTACGGGCATCCTCTACGGACACGCTCGCACACTGCGGCAGTGGCGTCGACGTCCCGTAATAATTAACCATGATGTGTTCAATCAGGCTCGGTTGAGCGCGACCAGTTCGCAGCCGGGCCAGGTCTGCGTGGAAAGAATCGACGCTCTTGCCCATACGCTTACGCGCGTCTTCAATGATGTCCTTGATCATGTCATCTGACTACCGTTACCAGGGTTCCTACTTCTTCGCCCAGTGCAGCGGCAACAAACGCGCCAGGCGCTGTCATGTCGACCACTCGCAGCGGCATCTTGTTTTCTCGGCACAGAACGATCGCGGTCGCATCCATGACCCCCAGCTTACGCTCAAGCACTTCGTCATAATCCAGCTTGTCGTAGCGATGCGCGGTGGGATCCTTGTTCGGGTCAGCCGAATATACGCCATCGACTTTGGTCGCCTTGATCATGAGTTCAGCGTTAATCTCGATAGCCCGTAAGCTAGCCGCCGAGTCGGTGGTGAAGAAGGGGTTCCCGGTACCTGCGGCGAGCACCACCACTCGCCCTTTCTCAAGATGCCGAACGGCGCGGCGGCGTATGTAATCTTCGCAGACTTGATTAATCTTGATGGCCGACATCACGCGGGCAAACATGCCCTTACGTTCCAGCGCGTCTTGAATGGCGAGCGCATTGATGACAGTCGCGAGCATGCCCATCTGATCAGCCGTGACACGGTCGATGCCGGCCGCGGCTAAGCCGACGCCGCGAAAAATATTGCCGCCGCCGATCACGATTGCAACCTCAACACCAGCTTCACCCAGATCACGAATTTCGTCGCCGATACGACCAAGGATCTGCGGATCAATACCGTAGTCGCCTTCGCCCATCAGCGCCTCGCCGCTCAATTTGATCAAGACGCGCTTAAAATGCGGGCGTTTTGTCCCGCTGCTGGTATTCAAAGCCATGCCTGCGTCTGGCGCCACCTTTAGCGCTGGGTCGCGCCGCGCGCCTGAGCCATGACTTCTTCGACGAAGTTATCCTCCTTTTTATCGATACCTTCGCCGACTTCGTAACGCACAAAACTGCTGACCTTGGCGCCGTGTTCGCTTAACAGTTTGGCTACGGTTTTGTCCTGATCTTTAACAAAATTTTGGCCCAACAACGTAGTTTCTGAGATGAATTTTTTCAGCCGACCGACCACCATTTTTTCGATGATGTCTGCCGGCTTGCCACTCTGCGCGGCTTGTGCCAAGTGGATCTCGCGCTCCTTTGCCAACACTTCGGGCGGCATCTCAGCTTCGCTCAGACACACCGGATTACTGGCAGCGATATGCATCGCAATGTCGCGCGCCAGTTCCGAAGAACCGCCCTGCAGCGCAACCAGCACACCAATTCGTTTGCCGTGCAAATAGGATTCAACAATGCCACCGGCAGCGGCAAGCGCGGCGAAGCGGCGTATCTCAATGTTTTCGCCGATTTTGCCAACCAGGCTGGTACGCATTTGTTCGAGGCTTTCGCCTTCAGGTCCGGCGACGTTACGCAGGGCCGCGACATCAGCGACGCCCGAACTCAGAGCGGCGTTGGCAACTACCGCCGCGAAGCGAATAAAGTTGTCATCGTTTGCAACGAAGTCGGTTTCGCTGTTGACTTCAACCAACACTGCGCCACTGCTGCTGGAAGCCGTGACTATAGCGCCTTCGGCAGCAATGCGGCCCGCCTTCTTGGCAGCTTTTGCCGCGCCCGACTTACGCATATTTTCGATCGCAAGCTCGATATCGCCGTTGGATTCGACCAGCGCCTTTTTGCAGTCCATCATGCCGGCACCAGACCGCTCGCGCAGTTCTTTAACCATCGCGGCCGTGATTTCCATCTTATTTATCCTCTGTTGTGTTTCGCACCAACGACCCGCGACGGCGCGGGTCAGGGAGCCGGTGCTTCGGCCGCGCCGAGCGGTGCGCCTGCTTCGTCGAGTTCTATGAAGTCGTCGCGTCCGCCACCGCCACCCGAGCTGCTCAAACGGGCGTCGAGCACGGCATCGGCCACACCTTTGGTGTAGAGGTCGATGGCGCGGATCGCGTCGTCATTTCCAGGGATCACGTAGTCAACGCCGTCCGGGGTATTGTTAGTGTCGACAACAGCCACGATCGGGATACCAAGTTTCATGGCTTCCATGACGGCAATGCGTTCATGGCCGACATCGACGATGAACAAGGCATCGGGGAGTCCATCCATGTCCTTGATGCCACCGAGGCCAAGATGGAGCTTTTCAAGTTCGCGCTTTAAGCCCAGGCCTTCTTTTTTCGACATACGGTCGAGGCCGCCGCTCTCCAATAACTGTTCAAGTTCCTTCAGACGACGTATAGATTGTTTGACGGTCTTGAAGTTGGTCAACATACCGCCCAGCCAGCGGCGGCTGACAAAGGGCATGCCACAACGCTGTGCTTCGCGACTGACGGATTCTTGTGCTGAGCGCTTGGTTCCGACGAATAGCACTTTGCCGCGCTTGGCAGTCAAGCGGCCGACAAAATTCATGGCCTCGACAAACAAGGGCTGCGTCTGTTCGAGATTGATGATGTGAATCTTGTTACGCTCGCCGAAGATGTACGGCGCCATCTTGGGATGCCAGAACCGGGTCTGATGACCGAAATGAACGCCAGCTTCGAGCATCTGGCGCATGCTTACTTCACTCATGCGAAAACTCCTGGTGGGTTTTGCCTCCACGAACCCCAAGTATTGATCCCCCACATAGGTGGTGGACACCCTCGATACCTGTGACGATCCGTGTGTGGATTTAACGGTTAGATTGCCTGCAAGGCGCGCGCTTTATACCATGGAACCTGTGCATCAACAATGACTTGGGAACTTGGCCTTTATGCCCATCACGATTAAGTCGGCCGATGAAATCGACAAGATGCGAGTCGCTGGTCGCCTTGCCGCAGAAGTCCTTGAAATGGTCGTTCCCTACGTGCGGCCGGGCGTGACTACCGACGAATTGGACCAACTTTGTCACCGTCATATTGTGGAGGTCCAGCAGGCTATTCCTGCGCCGCTCAACTATCACGGCTTCCCCAAGTCAATATGCACTTCAGTCAACCACGTGGTCTGCCATGGCATTCCCGGCGAGCGTGCCCTCAAAAATGGCGACATCGTCAATATCGATATAACCGTCATCAAAGACGGCTTTCATGGCGACACTTCGCAAATGTTTGTTGTTGGCGAGACCTCGCTCAAAGCTCGCAGGCTGGTCGATACCGCCTACGAGTGTTTAATTGCGGGCATAGCCCTGGTTCGACCCGGCGCGCGCCTGGGTGATATCGGTGCTGCTATCCAGACATTAGCCGAATCGCGCAATTTTTCAGTCGTACGTGAGTACTGCGGCCATGGCATCGGGCGCATTTTTCACGAAGAGCCACAGGTTTTGCACTATGGCAACGCCGGCACCGGCGTTGAGTTGCAAGCGGGCATGACATTTACCATCGAGCCCATGATCAATGCGGGGAAGCGTCACGTGAAGCTGCTGGGCGACAATTGGACTGTAGTGACCAAGGACCGGGGTCTGTCCGCCCAGTGGGAGCACACCATATTGGTAACGAACACCGGGCACGAAGTCCTGACCGCCCGCGCCGAAGAGTATTTCGGCAGCGCAGCGTGAATCGCAACACTGCTTACCCAATGATCACGGTGCGGCCCACCAGCGTGCCGCATCTTGGCCTTTTGAGCGCCACAGCATCGCCATGAAAGTTTTACCGCCCCGCGATGAAGCGGAGCTGCTCGCGCGCGCGCGGGCCTGGGCGGGTGCGACGGTGGGAGAACTCGCCGCAGCTCACCAATGGCGAGTGCCGATCGACCTGCGGCGCCACAAAGGGTGGTTAGGGGAACTGGTTGAGGCCGCGCTCGGTGCCAGCGCCAGCTCGCGTCCGGTCCCGGATTTCACACAATTGGGCATTGAACTCAAAACCATCCCTGTCTCCGCCGACGGACGACCGCGTGAATCCACACACGTGTGTACGGTGGCCCTGGGCGATCTCATCGGCCAGCGTTGGCTGAGCTCAACGGTGCGGCTCAAATTGAGTCGCGTCCTGTGGATGCCGGTCGAAACCAGCAGTGATCGACCCCTAGGCGAGCGACGCCTGGGCCAGGCACTGTTATGGAGCCCGGACGTGGCTCAGGAAAATGTGCTGCGTGCCGACTGGGAGGAGCACATGGAGCTGTTGACCACCGGTCGCTTTGACGAGCTCGATGCGCGCCTGGGTGTTTATCTGCAAATCCGCCCGAAGGCCGCCCACAGCCGCGCCCTTACCGCCGCCGGCGACCGCAACGGCGTACCTGCCGCGACACTACCGCGGGGCTTTTATCTGAGGCCAAGCTTTACCCACAGTTTGCTAAACAACGGTGCCGCTCCATGAATGTGTCGCCAGACCGCGACGGATGGCGGCTGTGCATCGCGCCGATGATGCAAAAGACCGACAGGCATTTTCGTTATCTCGCCCGCCTCATTGCGCCCAATGCGCGGCTCTATACCGAGATGCTGACGGCGCGCGCGATCTTACGCGGCGATCGTGAACAACTTCTGGCTTATGACCCGGCCGAGCAGCCGCTCGCCGTGCAGCTCGGCGGTAACAATCCCGACGAACTCGCCCGCGCCGCTGAACTGTGCGCGCAGTTCGGTTACCAGGAAGTGAATCTCAATTGCGGTTGTCCTAGCGATCGTGTGCAAGCAGCGGATTTCGGCGCGTGTCTGATGGCCAAGCCGGCTTTGGTGGCCGAATGTGTCCAAGCGCTCCTTGCAGCTGTGCCCCCCACCGTGACTGTCAGCGTTAAGACGCGTCTGGGTATAGACGATTTATATAGCTACGAATATTTCGCGGCCTTTGTCCATACGCTTTATGCGGCTGGATGCCGGGTGTTTCAGATCCACGCACGCAAGGCCTGGTTGGCTGGCTTGAGCCCACGCCAGAATCGTGAGATCCCACCGCTCGAATATGCCTGGGTTTATCGTTTGCGTCGTGAGCTGCCGGAGGCTGTCCTGGTAATCAATGGTGGCATCGTCTCGGTCAGTCACGCGCAAGCTCATCTGCGCGAGGTTGATGGGGTCATGCTCGGGCGCGCTGCCTACGACAACCCCTACGGGCTGGCGGCGCTCGACCGTGCGCTGTTCAGCACCGGCACCGCTGTGTTGACATCGCGTGAGGAATGCCTAGCTCGTTACCTGCCGTATTTAAGTGCTGAGCTCACACGCGGCACCCAGTTACACCATATCAGCCGCCATCTGCTTAACCTGTTCCAAGGGCAGCCGGGCGCGCGCCACTGGCGACGGCAGTTGACCGAAGATTCCCATCATCCGAGCGCCGGCCTTGAAGTCATCGAGCGCGCCTGCGCAGCGATGGCGACAGCCGCGGCAACCTGCGATCACGCTTGAACAGTACTAACGCGTCAGCCCCACCAATAGCTGTGCGAAGCTGGCTGCTGGCTCTAGCGCACGCCTATAATGTGCGCCGGGCCGCCGCCGGTTCACAGCCAGCATCCAACTCATCGCGAGCTAAGTTAAACATGACTATGGATATCGAAACCGCCCGCTTCAACATGGTCGAGCAACAGATCCGACCGTGGGAAGTGTTGGATGCCAACGTCCTCAGTGCTTGCGCCAAGGTACCGCGGGAACATTTTGTGCCCGAGGCTTACCGGCAGTTGGCGTTTTCGGATACCGCTATCGACATCGGCCACGGCCAGACCATGATGCAGCCCAAGCTCGAAGCACGACTGCTGCAGGCCTTGGATGTGCAGCGCACCGACCGGGCGCTCGAAATAGGTACGGGTTACGGCTATCTGGCGGCGTTGCTCGCCACGCTGGCCGCGCACGTGACCAGTATTGAACTGTTCGAAGACCTGTCAACGCGCGCCAAAAGCAATTTGCGCCAAATGGGCATCAGCAATGTCGCTCTCCACGTCGGCGACGCACTGGAGGGCTGGAGTACCGCTGAGCCTTATGACGTAATCGTAGTGACCGGCTCGTCGCCCCAACGTCGCCCGCTGATCGAACAGCAGCTCAGCATCAAAGGGCGCCTTTTCATCGTTATCGGTGTTGCACCGGTCATGGAAGCACTGCTCGTGACGCGTCTGTCCAAAGACAGTTGGGCGACCGAAAGCCTGTTTGAAACGGAACTCGCGCCACTTATCGGGGCAGAAACCACGCCGATATTTGAATTCTGAACGGCCGCCTATGCGCGAACTCACCCCCCAAACCGCCGCTGCATTGCGCAACGAAAAAGCCGTGCTGTTTCTCGATGTGCGCGAGCAGTGGGAACATGCGCTTTGCCATATAACCGGGGACCTGCATATTCCGATGGGGCAGATCCCTGCGCGTTTGGAGGAGATTCCTCAGAACCGGCCACTGATCGTGGTCTGTCATCACGGCGTGCGCAGCCGTCAGGTTGCCGAGTTCCTGGTTTCGCGCGGATTCACCGATGTTGCAAATCTGAATGGCGGCATCGATGCCTGGGCGCGTACGGTTGATACCGAACTCGAACTTTATTGACGCTGTGCGATTACCCAGCACCGCGAGGTAAGCCTTAGATCATGCTTGATTTCGCTTCGAAACATCTCCACCCACCGCTGCTCGCGCTGCTGGCTGCAATCGCCCAACCCTGCACGGCCTACACCGACCTGTTCGGCGCGCTTGCGGCCGCTGAACAATCAGACCCCACCTACCGCGAAGCGCAGGACAAGGCCTTGGCCACTGCCGAGGAGATCCCCCAAGCCCGCGCCCAACTGTGGTTGCCAAACATCAATTTCACGGCTGGCACGACGCGCATCCGGCAATCGCTGTCGGGCGGTCCAATTTTCGGTGGCAGCAATACTCCGTCTTTTACCGGCAAGGAGTACCGGATCAACCTGGCGCAGCCGGTTTATCACCATGACCGGTATGTGGCGCTCCGTCAGGCCGACAAACGACTGCAACAGGCACAATTCGAAGTGCTCGCCGCGCGGCAAGATCTGATGCTGAGGGTCGCTGAGCGTTACTTCAATCAGCTCGCGACTCATGACAGCCTGGTTTTTGCCAACGCCGAGACGCAGTCGCTCAAGAGTCAGCTTGATCAAGCGCAACAGCGTTTTGAGGTGGGCCTCATCGCTATCACCGACGTGCAGGAAGCCCAGGCCGGACACGACCGCGCGCTGGCCAGCCAGATCAGCGCACAAAACGAGGTTCAGAACGCCAACGAAGCGCTGCGCGAGGTAACGGCCAATTACGATCTTGAGCTCGCCCCGCTGGGTGAGAGTCTGCCCTTGGTTATTCCGGAACCTCTCGATATCGAAAAATGGACCGCAACGGCCATGGCAGGCAACCTTACGCTCAGCGCCGCGCGCATGGCGGCCGATATCGCCCACGAAGAAATTCGGCGCCAATATGCCGGGCATTTCCCGAGCTTTGACATCGTTGGTGGCCACAGCTTCAATCAACAAGGCGGCCGCTTTGGTAACAATTCGCTGGAACAAAACGACATAGGCATTCAAGTTACAGTGCCGATCTATGAAGGCGGCCAAGTGGTGTCGCGCACACGCGCAGCGGAACACCAGAACAATGCCACGCTCGAACGCCTTGAACAGACGCAACGCGCTGTGCATCGCGAAGCACGAGAGGCCTATCTCGGTGTGGCGACCAAGATCAGTTCGGTAAAAGCGCTGGGCCAAGCGGTGATTTCTTCCCAGACCGCACTAGAGTCTACCCGTGCAGGATTCGAGGTCGGCACTCGCACTGCCGTCGATGTTGTCGCTGCCGAACGCAGTCTGTACCAAGCCAAGCGGGATTTTTCCCGCGCCCGTTACGACTACATCGTAGAGACCTTGCGCCTGAAAAAAGCGGCAGGCAGCCTGCAGCCCGAGGATCTGGCGGCTATTAATTCATGGCTGAGCACTGCGAGCGTTGTTTCGCCAACACCTTGAGTTATGCAGGCCACACCGTGACCACCTCCCACAGGACCGCTGGGGCGAACAAGTGTCACGCGGACCAGACCGTGTTCTTAGTGCTCGACTTGCAGCAGCGTCTGAGCGATGCGATGCCAAGCAAGGTTCTCAATCGCGTCATTCTGAATGCGACGCTGCTGGCCCGCGCTGCCGGTCTGCTCGAACTTCCCGTACTGCATGTCGAGCAAACACCCGAAGTGTTGGGCGGCACACATCCGACTGTCGTTGCGGCCTTGCCACGCGCTTGCGTGAGCTTCAGTAAAACTGCATTTTCGTGCTGCGCAGCTGAAGGTTTTAATCACGCGCTCGGCGCCACGCAGCGACGCCAAGCAGTGCTGGTCGGCATGGAAGCACACGTTTGCATCCTGCAAAGCGCGCTCGATCTGAATGCTCAGGGTTTGGACGTATTTGTGGTCGAGGACGCCATCTGTTCGCGACGCCTGGAAAACTACCAGAACGCCCTGGACCGTCTGCGCCAAGCCGGTGTGCGGGTTGTGAGCGCCGAGTCAGTGGTGTTCGAATGGCTGGCTGATGCCAACCATCCGCATTTTCAAGCCGTGCAATCCTTGTTGCGCTGAATAGCGACTCCCCAGTCGTACCATGCCGCGCAATCACTCGCCACAAAGATTCAAAAAACACCTTAGTTGACGGTGTAGTTACGTCCGGCCATGCAGGTGCCAAAAGCGCGGTTGTAGTCGTTGTTCATCTGCAGACGCTGGTTGTACTGCTGGGGCGCTGCTGCCTGCTGCTGACGGTAATAACCCGCCTGTTGCTGCTCGGGTAGCGGCTGACCTCCGTAAGCACCAGCAAGCGGCGCTGCGGCCCCTGGCGGTCGTGTGGTGGGATCAAAACCCGTCTGAGATACCGCCCATTGATGGCGCTCTTAGCGGTCCTTCGACTGTTGGTGGGCAGGCTGCCCGGCGCTTGAAGCTTACGACCTGCGCTCGGCAAGAAGATTGCTGATGATGCCGACGGTGCGGTGGGTCGCGCCGCGATGGCGGCGGACAATGTCGCAGGCCAAACTACCGACGCGGTCTCGTTCAGCACTGTCGCATAACCAACCGAGCGTCGCCGTCGCCAACTGCGCGGCGTCAGCAACAACCTGCAGACCACCCGCTTGCCGCAGTAAGCGCACGATCTCGACAAAATTGAATGTATGCGGTCCGACCAATACCGGCGTGCCCAAGGCCGCCGGTTCCAGGACATTGTGCCCGCCAAATGGAAGCAAACTGCCACCCACAAAGGCAACATCTGCAGCCGCATAGTGGTGGGGCAGTTCACCCATACTGTCGAGTAAGTAGATTTGGTCTTCGGCCGCACACACAGTTGCATGGCTGCGACGCACACAACGCAAGCCACGGCTGACGCACAGCCGCGCCACTGCGTCGAATCGCTGAGGATGTCGCGGCACCAACAGTAACAAAGTGAGGGGCAGCTGCCGCTCAATAGCGGCAAACGCGTCCAACACAAGCAACTCCTCACCTTCGCGCGTACTGGCGGCTATGAGTAGCGGTCGATTGACGCCAAGATCCCGACGGACTGCCGCCGCCTGCGCGTGCACGCTGGCGGGTAGATCAATATCGAATTTGAGACTGCCAGTCACTGTGATGCGTTGTGCATCGGCACCCAGCGCGGCAAAACGCGCGGCATCTTCTGTCGTTTGTGCGGCGATATGGTCAATGCCGCGCACAGTGTCCCGACTCAAAGCGGCCAGGCGCCGATAACCACCCGCCGAGCGCGCTGACAAGCGTGCGTTCGCGAGCACGATGGGCAGACTCCGCTGGCGACAGGCAGCGAAGGTGTTCGGCCACAGTTCAGTCTCCATTACCACCAGCACCCGTGGCCGAAAGTGAGCCAGGAAACGGCCCAGGACCTGCGGTATGTCATAGGGAAAATAGGCGTGCTGCACACGATCGCCAAACAGACGCACAACAGCATCCGCGCCGGTTGTGGTGGTGGTTGTGATCAAAACACCGGTCCCTGGGAACCGCTTGAGCAACGCGTGCACCAACGGTACCGCGGCCATGGTTTCACCGACCGACACTGCATGAATCCAGATGGACTGGGAAGTTGTTGGCGGGTGTGTGTAGAAACCCAGACGTTCGCGCCAGCGATTGGCTTGCCCGGACGTGCGACGGTCACGCCAGAACAGGCGCGCCAGCAAGACCGGGACCAACAGTGCGAACAGCGCTGTGTAGAGCCGTCTCAGGAAGTTAGCCAGTGCAAATACTCCCGCACGCCGCTCGCCACATCGCGTAAGGACGGCGCGTAACCAGCTGCGCGCAAGCGCGTTACATCCGCTTCAGTGTAGGGCTGATAGGCGTCGACCAGATCAGTCGGGAAATCGATGTATTCGAGAGTGCCGTGACCATGGAAAGCCAGCACCGCTTCGGCAACGGCATTAAAACTTTCTGCACGCCCGGTCCCGCAGTTGTAGACGCCAGAACGAATTGACGGCTGCTGCGCAAGCCACAACGTGACATCAACGACATCATCGACATAAACAAAATCCCGGCGCTGCTCGCCTGGCCCGTAACCATGGGACGCACCAAACAATCTCAGCCGACCATCTTGTAACAATTGCCGATGCAGGTGTAGTGCGACACTTGCCATGCGACCCTTGTGTTGTTCGCGTGGACCGTAAACGTTGAAATAACGCAAGCCCGCCACCAGGCTTTTGATGCTGGGCAATCTCTTACGTACATACTGATCAAACACCAGCTTGGAATAACCGTAGATGTTTAGCGGATGCTCATTGCTTGCCACTTCGCCAAATTGTGTACCTGTGCCATAAACCGCCGCGCTTGAAGCATAAACCAGCGCGATGCCCAACTGGGTACAGTAGTCGAAGATCGCACGAGCGTAGCTGAAGTTGCTCTCCATCATGGCGCGGCCATCCCAATTGGTGGTGTCCGAGCACGCTCCCAGGTGGTAGACACATTCAATGTCAAAATCGCGGGCGCCACTGCTGAGCACCAACTTCAGCCATTCATCGCGATCGAAATAGTCAGCGATACGTGCAGCCGCGAGGTTGGCGCACTTGTGCCCGTCACTTAAATCGTCAACCACAATGATGTCGTCACAACCCTGTGCATTGAGTGCCAGCACGAGGTTACTGCCAATGAAGCCGGCACCGCCGGTCACTACGATCATGGCGCCGTTTGGCCCGTCGCGGCGATGCGTTCAACCAGTGCGGTAGTGGAGAAGCCGCCATGGAAAGCCACCGTAGTAACACGCCCGCCGGCCGCCAGCACCTCTGCCGCGCCCGCAATGGTGTCGACCTCGTAGTCGCCACCTTTCACCAGCACGTCCGGTAATACTGCCGCGACCAAAGCCCGTGGCGTTGCGCCACCAAATGGCACGACCCAGTCCACGACATCCAGCGCAGCCAGCACCGCCATGCGCGACGCGAGGCAATTGAGCGGGCGCGATGGTCCCTTCAGGGCTGTCACGGAATCGTCGTCATTAACGGCTACCACCAAGCGGGTGCCCAGTGCTTTCGCCTCGCGCAAATAGCG
This sequence comes from Pseudomonadota bacterium, assembly GCA_043756885.1. Lineage (GTDB taxonomy): Bacteria > Pseudomonadota > Gammaproteobacteria > JADJYF01. The sequence goes on along the minus strand of JAYUQF010000027.1, from coordinate 4,088 downwards.
GACGTGTCCTTCATGGAGCAGGTCAAAACAGCCGTTGGTCATCACCACTATTTCACCACGCCGCCGTGCCTGGGCACGTTCTTCCAGCAATTTGTCCAGGTCGACAACACCGCGGTGCGCTTTGTCCCGCGTACTGAGCGCGAGTTCGAGTTCCGCGACGCTGACGCTGGCAGCGCCAAACTTCGCCACGACGACGCCAGCCGCAATGTTGGCAAGCGCGACGGCGTTTTCCACGTTCTGACCCGCAGCCATGGCCACCGCCGTGACCGCACAGACGGTGTCACCGGCACCGGTAACATCGAATACGTCGCGCGAGCGCGCGTCCAGATGGAGAGCTGGCTGGCCAGGAACCACGAGGGACATACCGGCCTCGCCACGCGTCACCAGGATGGCTTCGAAGTTGAATCGTTCGCACAGCGCCGCAGCGCGGCTGACCAGTTCGGTGTCGTCATTGCAGACCCCGACTACCGCTTCGAATTCCTGAAGATTGGGCGTGACGACGCTCGCACCGCTGTAGCGCGCGAAGTTTGTGCCCTTAGGATCCACGATTACCCGCTTACCCGCAGCACGCGCGGTGGCAATGACCTGCTGCACGCGAGTGGCCGCACCCTTGGCGTAGTCAGAGATGACCACTACTTCGCAACGCGAAATATGTTCAGCGACCAGAGCCGCCACCTCATGACCGAGGTCGACCGGCTCCGAGCGCTCAAAATCGAGCCGCACCAACTGCTGGTGTTGGCTGACAACCCGCAGTTTGACCACGGTTTCGTGCTCCGCGCTCGTGGCAAATACCGGCTCCACCGCTACCGCCCGACAAAGCTCGGCGAGACGCTCGCCGGCGGCGTCCTTTCCGATGATGCCAACCAGTAACACCTGTGCTTCAAGGGCCGCGGCATTTGCGGCGACGTTGGCCGCGCCACCAACCCGTTCTTCGACCGACTCGATCAGCACCACGGGCACGGGCGCCTCGGGTGATATGCGCCGCGTAGCGCCATACCAATAACGGTCAAGGATTAAGTCCCCGACCACCATCACGCGGGCGCCTTTCAAATGACTCAGCCGTGGATCCATGCTCGCCTTCGATTGTCGCATTTGCCGCAGACACCAAGATCCTCGCAGCGCGCAATGCTTGTGTTTTAACGCGCGGATCCTACCATAGGGTCATGCGTAGCCAGATTGGAACATGCTTCTTGCTGCTGATGGCCTGCAGCGCCGCAGCCACCGACAACCCCGAACCGTTTGTTGCGGTTTACACTCTTTCCCAGCGTTCAGTTTCATTCGGCACAATGGAACGTCGTTTTGAATTAGACACTGACGGCACCTACCGCTTTGTGTCGCGGATGAAAACCAGCGGTGTGATGGCCTTGGTTCGTTCGGACAAGATCACTGAATCGAGCAGCGGCAAACTTCGCAACGGCCGCTTCGAACCAGCCAGCTACACTCACCACAAGTCCCGCGGTGACAAACATCATGCGTTGCGCTTTGACTATGACAAACACACGGTTATGCGCAGCGACCAGACCGACGGCTGGCACACCACAATGCCACCGAATGTGTTGGATAAACTCGTCTATCAGATGCAAATGATGATCGACCTGCGCGCCGAACCTTCCAAGCTAAGCTACACAATCGCCGATAAAAACAAACTGAAGAACTATAGGTTCGAGCATCGCGGACAAGAACAGACCGAAACCGACAGCGGGACGTTCAACACCGTGCGTCTGGAACGCGGCGCGTCCGATAACGATCGTCGCACCACCGTGTGGTGCGCACAGACTTTGAACTGGATGCCGGTCAAGGTTGAGTATCGAGAAAAGGACGGCAGCGTAACCACCGCCCTGCTACGCTCGATAAACAAGCGTTAACGCAACTGGTCAGCCCTTCTCGAGTGAGGCCAGTAACGCCTCAGCATCCTTACGCAGATTGAATTTTTTGTGTTCGTCCAACAGCGCACGAAGCTGGGTCAGTGCCTGTGCGCGCTGCCCACTTTCAGCTAACGCGCTGGTCACATGGAAGGCAATGTCAGCGTCGCCTGGCGCGAGTTCGGCGGCCTTCTTGAGAATCTCAAGGCCCTGCTCGCGCTGACCCTGATGAAATAGTATCCAGGCATAGGTATCAACAATGGCCGGTTGCCGGGGGGCCAGTTCATAGGCTTGACGCGCCAAGTCGAGCGCACGTTTATCTTTGCGTTCGAAGTACAACCAGGCCAGGTTATTGAGGACTACCGGGTCCTGTTTGCCAGTTGTCAACATCCGCTCATAGGCCGCCGTAGCGTCATCGCTGGCTCCAGACTCCTGCAGGATACTCGCTTGAGCAAGCCGCGCGCGCGCGTCGTCGGGGCGTTCAGCAATCCATTTTTCAAGGCGTTTGTTATCTATGCCCAGCGCCCGTTCGGCGCGCTCAAGTTTTAAAACACGGTTGCTGTCGGGCGCAATTTTAAAGGCTTGTGCGTAGGCTTCGACGGCGGCTTTCTGTTGATCATCAGCAAACGCAATATCGCCACTCAATTCGTAGCCTGCAGCGGCATTATCTGGACGGGAGATCATTGCGCGCGCGATAGCCTCGGCGGCATCTTTATCGTTTTGGCGCAAAGCGATTTGCGCGAGCAGAACCTGCGCCGGCTGGTGGTCTGGCTTGATTTTGACGATACGCCGCAAGGTGTCGCCCAGTCCCGTCTGGTCGCCCGATTGATTGTAAGCACGAGCCAGTAGCTCGAGCACCGGCAGTGATGTCGGCGTGCGCTCAACCAGTGCTTGGGCAGCCTTCACAGCCGCCTGATTGTCACCAATGCCAAGCATCACATTCGCATATTCAGCCTGCACCGGTGCTGCATACGAGGCAAGCTTATACGCTTCCCTGATCGCATCTTCAGCACGCGTGAGATTCCCCTTGGCCCGGTAGTAGCGGGCCAGAGCCACCCGCGGCGCAACCGCCTCCGGATTATGTTCGCGCGCCCGCTGCCAAAGCTTTTCTGCCTCATCGGCGTTGTTGTCCTGGATCGCCAGCGCTGCCAAGCCTTGCAAAGCGGTGGGGTTAAATTCGTCGCGTGCCAACACGTCGTTCAGATGTTGGCGTCCCGTGCTCTGGTCTTTGTTTTGGATGGCCAGGCGGGCCAGGTTGATGCGCGCCGGATGGAAGTCTGGATCTTTTATCAGTGCTTGCTCGTAGGCGGCCCGCGCCGCGGTTTTATCATCACCAACTTCTAATATGTACCCCAATAAATTGTGCCCTAGTGGGTCATCGGGCTTGATTTCGATCAGTTCGCTCGCGGTGCCAAGAGCCTCTTCGCGACGTTTTTGCGATACATACGCAAGCGCCAACATCACCCGCGCCTGAACGAAGTCTTTCTGCTCAGCCAGGACGGCCTTCAAGTCTGCTATTGCGGCCTCGACATTGCCTGTCGACAACTTACCTAGCGCCAGCTGAGTGCGAATCGGCAAGGAACCGGGTGCAAGTTCCGCTGCCTTTTGCAACTTGGCCTCGGCGTTAGCGTAGTCGCCGTGCTTAAGATAGGCGGTGCCGAGCAAGGCCAAAGTGCCGGGATCCTGGCTGTCCACCGCTGGCTGTTCGGCACTGGCGCTGGCCCCATCTAAATTTCCACCCGCGAGCTGAATTGAACCCAACAAACGGCGCGCCGCCTCGTTCCCAGGTTCCAGTTGCAGAAGTTGTGAAGCAAAATCCTCGGCGCGCGCAAACTGGCCTAACGAAAAATTGAGTCGCGCCGCCATCACGAGTGCCTCACGGTCATTGGGCATCACGAGCAGCACTTTGTTGAGGTCGAAAAGTGCAGTGTCAAAGTCTTTGCGCTGTTCAGCGATCTGCGCACGGAGAAAATTGACCCGAGGATCGTCAGCGGCCTGGCTGCCCAGACTATCAAGTTTTAGTTTGGCACCATCGCCGTCACCATCTTCCAGCAATACTTGCGCCAGTCCCAGTACGGCAGCGTGATTCTGGGGGGCAAGTGTGAGCGCATGGGTGAAGGTTTCGCGTGCTTCTTTGCGCTGCTTTTCCTGCAGTTGGAGGGCGCCTTTGACCACCCACAACGCGGCATCCTTCTGCGCGACCTTCAGCAGAGACTCGATTTCGCG
>JAYUQF010000026.1:0-2306 GCA_043756885.1 Pseudomonadota bacterium | reverse complement strand
GCTCGGTGCCGGTGATACTCGACGGGTGATGTTGACAACGATCGCCAGCCAATGGTTATTGTTCCTGCCCATCGCTTACATGATGGGCCCTTTTTTCGGGCTGGGTCTGACCGCCCTGTGGGCTCTGCAGGTGTTTTACCGCAGTCTGCAAGCACTCATCTTTGCCGGCTACTGGCGCGGTCAGCGCTGGGCACATATCAAGATCTGACCCCGCCCGTGTACCGACCTCAGACGAGGGCAAGCCGCTGAGCACAGCACGTGTGAGGCTAACGCTGCTGCTCGGTTTGGCTGGCCTGGCTTTACTCAAAGTGGGCGCACAGCAGATCTGCGGCACGGGCAGTTGTCGCGCCCTGCCCTGGGATATCACGGTGCTCAGCGCACTGCACGCCTTGCGCAGCCCAGCGCTCGATACTTTTTTTGCTGTTGTTACCTGGGCAGGCTCGTTGTACCTGCTGTTGCCCATCGCAATCGTCATGGCGCTGCTCGATAAGCAGGCTACTCACCATTTACACCGCTGGTTTATACCCTTGGCACTGTGCGCAACCTGGATTGTGGTTCATAGCGCCAAAATACTGGTGGCGAGACCACGCCCGGTATTGTTCGATGCGCTCATTACACTGCCCGTCGATGGCAGCTACCCCAGTGCTCATGCGGCCCAGATCACGGCCTTTGCCTGTGCTTGGTTGCTGCAGCCGGGATGTCGCACTAACGCGCCGCTGATTGGCTTGTTGTTTATAACAACGCTCAACGTCGGATTGTCGCGACTGTATCTGCAGGTGCACTACCCGAGCGATGTTGTTTATGGGATGGCGACAGGCGTGCTGTGTGTAGCCGCGCTGTCCAGCCTGCGCAGAACTGACCAGGCGCACCCGTAACCAACAAAGCGCTGCGCGTTCACCGTCTCGGGCTATCGTCCGCAGCGCCAGCTGCGGAGGATCATTTTGTCAGGCGTTAAACGTCAACTCAGCAGGGCAGCTGAAACAAGTCTTTGACGTTTTCGCGCAATATCCAGCGCCGCTCTTCATCGCTAACACACTGCGTATGAGTGGCCAGCAAAGCTTGGGAATTGGGCCAGGTGGCGTCGCTATGGGGGAAATCATTGGCCCACACCAGACGGCGCGGGTTCATCTCGTGCGCGGTTTTAAATGCCACCCAATCATCCTGGAAGGTGAAATAGATATTCTCGCGGATATAGTCGCTGGGCAGGCGCTGCAGTCCGCGTGCTTCCATATGGTAACCATGCCGTTCGTAGGCGTGATCCATACGATACATGTAATGCGGCAGCCAACCGGCGTCACCTTCGGCACAGACCATCTTGAGGGTCGGGTGACGCTCAAATACACCGCCCAGCACAAACAAGCCGATGATGTCCTGGATGCCGCGGATAATGTTCATGAAGCCGTTGATCTTGTTACCACGGGCGCCCTGGAAAACCGTGTTCACGTCTGAGCCCTTGGACGTCAGAATGTGAAAACAGATCGGCATTTTCAGATCGGCGCAGCACGCCCATAACGGGTCGTACATCGCATGATCGTAGTCCTGATGTTGCGGATTGCCCGGCATCATCATGCCGACAAAACCCATGTCACGCGCCCGTTGCACATCGGCAATCGCCGCATCGACTGACAGCACTGCGGTCTGGGCGAGCCCGAACAGGCGCTCGGGTGCGCCGGCGCAGTACTGCGCAAGCCAGCGGTTGTAGGCCGTGAAACACGCATCCTTGTAATCAAAATCAGGGTGATTGCACAACACCATACCCACCGATGCATAAAGCACCTCGCCGGCAACACCATCGCGTTCCTGATCTGCCACCCGATAACTCGAATCGGCGCCACTGCGATGAATATCCTCAAAGCGCGTACCTTCGCGCCGTTGTTTGAGATCCTGCGCCGACACGCCCGCACCCGCTACCAGGCCCAGCGGAATGCGATCGGTCATGCCCGGGATTACATAGATGTCGTTGCCCTTATCGTCTCTCGCGATATGTGGCGCGCGGTCGCGGTAACGCGGCTCGATATAAGCGCTATAAGTATCGTGAGCTTCGACGATGTGTGAATCGGCTGAGATACAGCCCTCGGCGATCACTGCTTGCATGAAACGTCTCCCCGTTATGAGCGATGATGCGGAACCGCGCGGTCAAAGATCAGGGCCGCGGTGGTGACACTGCCATGACGTTAAGCGCTAATTGCACAGCTTACTAGTACACCTAACGGGAGGGTAGATGGCACCCGTTGCCGGTCGAGGTCGCGCCACCCCTTAAGGAAAACGGCCGCGTGCCCTTGAACAGCGTATGGCGTGCGCCCTTA
>JAYUQF010000025.1:0-2310 GCA_043756885.1 Pseudomonadota bacterium | reverse complement strand
AATCCGTTGCATGCCGATCCCGTGGTTGCCAGCGGCGCCGGTTTTGAGCGCCCCATCATGCATGGCCGCTGCACCCTGGGTGTTGCCATGCATGCGGTATTGCGTAGCTGCTGCGATTACGATGCAACACGCATGAAAACCTTGAACGTGCGTTTCTCCTCACCCTTCCTGCCGGGGGAAACCCTGCGTACCGAAATATGGCACGAGGATGGCACCGCACATTTCCGCAGTTCGTCGCTGGAGCGTGGGGTGGTGGTATTAAACAACGGCAGCGCAGGCATCGCGTCCTGAAGGAAAGATCATGCAGGCCATACTTAAAGGACTACGCATTGTTGAAGGCTCGGCGTTTATCGCTGCGCCGATGTGTGGCATGACCCTCGCGCAGCTAGGCGCCGACGTCATTCGTTTTGATCAGCTCGGTGGGGGCATCGACTATCACCGCTGGCCGGTGACCAAGGACGACGTCAGCATCTACTGGGCCGAGATGAACAAGGGCAAACGCTCGATTGCCGTCGATATCCGCTCACCAGCCGGTCGTGAACTGGTAACGGCGTTGATCTGCGCGCCGGGCGAAAACGCCGGCATTTTTTCGACCAATTTACCGGCCCGCGGTTGGTTGGCCTACGAAACACTAAGCGCGCAACGACCGGATCTTATCCAGCATGAAATTGTCGGCGACCGTCATGGTGCCAGCGCGCTTGATTACACGGTCAACGCCAAAGTTGGCTTTCCTTATCTCACAGGCCCCGAAGAAGACCCGCGCCCGGTTAACCACGTATTGCCCGCTTGGGATATCGCCACCGCCTACCTTGCCGCTATCGATTTGCTTGCCGCTGAACGGCACCGACGTTTAACCGGTGAAGGCCAGCAGATCAAGCTGGCCTTGGCCGACGTCGCTTTGTCCGCCGTTGGCAATCTGGGCTTCATCGGTGAACTGCACGTCAACCACGAAACCCGCGGCCGTAACGGCAATTATCTCTACGGCGCACTCGGGCGCGATTTTGTTTCCAGCGACGGTGAGCGGGTCATGATCATTGCGGTCAGTGCCAAGCAGTGGCAGGGCTTGCTGCAGGCCACCGGTTTGAGCGCTGAAGTAAACGCCCTGGCCACACAACTTGGCCTGAATTTCGATCTTGAAGGTGATCGATTCAGCGCTCGCCATGCCCTCTGTGCGCTGCTGGAGCCGTGGTTCGCTAGGCAAACGTTTGTGCACTTGGCCACGGTCTTCGAGCAATGCGGCATCTGTTGGAACAAATACCAGACCATGCGCGAACTGGTCGAGAAGGACGCCGATTGCTCGGCCGACAACCCCATCTTCTCGAACATCGAACAACCGGGCATTGGCACTTATCCGGTGTGTGGCACGCCGATGTATTTTTCTAAGATCGACAGACAGCCACCACGCCCCGCGCCACGGGTGGGCCAGCATACCGATGAAATTTTGGCGGACATTCTCGGCCTCGATAGCGCCGTGATCGGTCGCCTGCATGACCAGCGCGTCGTCGCCGGCGCGGAGTAACTAAGACCATGAGTACGCGACAAGAAAAATTCACCGGCACCAAGGCCGTGCAGCAACATCTCGCTTTCGAGACCACCAAACTCGAAGCATTTATGGCCGCCAAGGTCGAAGCTTATGCCGGGCCCTTAGAAGTTCGCGAATTTAAAGGCGGGCAATCCAATCCCACCTATCAACTCGTTACGCCCACGCGGAAATACGTTCTGCGACGTAAACCACCGGGCATCCTATTGCCGTCCGCCCACGCCGTTGATCGCGAATTCCGTGTCATAGACGCCTTGTTTCGCGCCGGCTTTCCCGCCCCCCGCGCTTACGCCCTGTGCGAAGACGAAGCGGTGGTCGGCACTATGTTCTACGTCATGGAAATGGTCGAAGGCCGCATTCTGTGGGACTTATCCCTACCCGGTCACACCCCGGCGCAGCGCAGCGCCATTTACGATGCCGTGGTGCAGACCCTCGCCCATCTGCAAAGTCTCGACTACAAAAAAGTTGGGTTGGAAGGTTTTGGCAAACCCAATGACTACATGGCCCGTCAAATCCACCGCTGGTCGAAGATCTACACGGCTTCCGAAACCACCAAGATCCCGCTGATGGACAAACTCAACGCCTGGCTGCCCAAACACATCCCGCCCTCCGACGAGACCTGCATCATTCATGGTGACTACCGTCTGGACAATATGATCCTGCATCCCACCGAGCAGCGGGTGATTGCGGTGCTGGACTGGGAGTTGTCGACCTTGGGTGACCCGCTCGGTGATTTCAGTTATCACATGGCGCCATGGGTGATCCCGGCG
>JAYUQF010000024.1:0-6013 GCA_043756885.1 Pseudomonadota bacterium | reverse complement strand
CTATTGTCAACCCGCCAGCGTCTGCTGGATGGTCAGTTTGCCCAGTTGCGACATGTGCACTTCGTCCGGTCCATCGGCCAGGCGAATGGCGCGCGCATAGCTGAAGATCTCTGGCAGCGGAGTGTCTTGACAGACGCCCATCCCACCGTGGGACTGCATCGCCCGGTCAGCAACGTTCTGGCACATCTGCGGCACCGTGATCTTGATCATCGCGATGGCGTCCTTGGCCACTTTGTTGCCTTCGCGGTCAAGGCGGTCGGCGGCCCACAGCGTCAGCAGTCGCGCTTGCTCAACCTCGCAGCGAGACTTGGCGATGTCCTGACGGATGCTGGACTGCTCGGACAGCTTCTTGCCGAACGCAACCCGACTTTCAACGCGCCTGCACATGATCTCCAGCGCGCGCTGTGCCGCGCCGATAAGCCGCATGCAGTGGTGAATACGGCCTGGCCCCAAGCGGCCCTGGGCGATTTCAAAACCGCGCCCTTCGCCGAGCAACAGGTTGGAGACTGGCACGCGCATGTCGGTCATGCGTACTTCGCCGTGGCCATGAGGTGAGTGGGGGTCATTCAAAACCCGCAAGGAACGCACGATTTCAAAGCCGGGGGTGCCGGCCGGCACCAGCACCATTGACTGTTGGGTGTGGCGCGAAGCGCTCGTGTCGGTTTTACCCATCAAGATATAAATTTTGTTGCGCGGATCAAATACACAGGAACTCCACCACTTGCGGCCGTTGATGACGTACTCATCGCCATCGCGCTTGATGGAAGTTTCAACGTTGGTAGCGTCGGAAGATGCAACTTGCGGTTCGGTCATGAGATAGGACGAGCGGATCTCGCCAGCCAGGAGCGGTTCCAACCACTGTTTCTTCTGTTCTGGTGTGCCGTAGCGGGCCAACACTTCCATATTGCCGGTATCGGGGGCACTGCAATTGAATAATTCGGAAGAGAAGTGCACACGCCCCATTTCTTCTGCCAGCGGCGCGTATTCGAGATTGCTCAATCCGGGGCTGTAATCGTGATATTCGTGGGGCAGGAACAAATTCCATAAGCCCTGTTCTTTGGCAAGCTTTTTCAGCGCCTCGATCTGCGGCGGGACCACCCACAGGTTTTTGGGATCGTGATTGAACTCGTAAATGTCTTCTTCAATCGGGTAGACGTGTTCCTTCATGAAAGCACGCACCTGTTCGAGTAGCTGACGACTTTTATCGTTGTATCTGAAATCCACGATGACTCCCCTGGAAAAAAAAGGGCGAAATAAACGGCGCTAGTCTAACCGCTTATCCTGGTAACGACGACCTCCCCCTTTGGGGTCGTAAAATGCACCAGGGCAGGCGTTTTGCACGCACCTCGCGCATGCTTATGAAACGCTGCGTCGCACCATGGGTCCGAGCGCTTTGTGTACTGTGCGCGGCAATGTTGTGCAGCTTAAATTTCAACGACGAGCGCAACCAAGCGGTGCCGGCAGTACTGGGTGGCATCCAGACCTCGCCAATGGGTCCGTGCGTTTTTGCTATCACTGCGCGCACCGGTGAGTGCTATGTGGCGCAAGCGGCGTCGTTTATTCCGATGCCCTGGGAAGGATGCGATCAGGCACCAATATTCAGCACGGTTCAGCGGTGATTGCCATGCCAATCGCGCCCACCACTGACCCACGCTGAGCTCTTCTCAAATAAGCAGCTTATTTACCTCGGCAGCGGCTTCCAGTTGGACCAGATGACCAAAGCCATCCAGGATCGTGACCACCACGTTGGCCGGCAGGCCAGCGGCATGGCTGGCCGGAATGATGGCGTCTTTTGCGCCCCAGATGACTTTGATTGGCATGGCCAGACCAGCCAGCTGCGCGCGTAAATCAACAGTCTGCCGGGCACCATCCTGAAAGTGCTGGGCAATGGCGGTTAGCGCGGCCGTCACACCGTCGATGCGCTTGAATTGCAGAATGTCGTTGATCAGCGTGCGATTGATCAGGGCCGCATTGGCCACCAGTTGCTCCAGCAGCGGCTTGATGTCTTTGCGTGATTCTGCGCTTATGAAGCCGTTGATGTAGGCGACATTGATCTCAGCGCCGAGACCTGCAGAACCAATCAAGGCCAGCGCGCTCACGCGATTCGGGTAGCTTATTGCCGCCTGCATGGCAATTGCTCCGCCCAGGGAATGGCCGATGAGTTCGGCCTTGGTTATATCAAGTGCATCCATGAACGCCACGACTGTGCTTGCAAGGTGCGCAACCGAGCCGTCCTGCAAAGCTTTGCTGGACTGACCGTGCCCTGGCAGATCGAGGGCGTATACGGTGGCATGGGCGGCCAGCGGCCCTTGATTGAACAGCCAGCCGGCCGCGTCGCCGCCAAAGCCGTGCAGCAGAATAACCACGCGCGGGCTATCGCCCAGTTTGGAATAGCGCAGCTTATAACCGCCTGCCTCGACAAACAGATAACCGTCACCAGCGCCTTCTTCCGGCGGCGGCGGCGGAACATAGTTTTTCTGGAACTCGGTGATGAACGCGTCAACCTCAGCGTCCGATACCTCGGCCGGTGCCAGCACGCCTAACAGCGCGCCGATGGGTAGGACTTCATCGGGCTGTGCGACGCGTCGACGCAGAATGCCGGCGTCAAGTGCTTCAAACGTATTGGCGATTTTTTCGGTCTCGATATCGACCACCTGGTCGCCGAGTTTCAGCACTGCACCTTCTTGGGCCAGCCATTCGACTACCTTGCCCTCCTGCATGGAAAGCCCCCATTTAGGCATGGTGATCGCGACAATCTTGGCCGAGCTCATCGGCTATACCCCGCGGTTGTCCGCACCGCTGCCGCGACCCGCTCACCATTTGGCACGTAGAGATCTTCGAGCTTGCCGCTGAAGGGTACCGGGGTATGGGGCGGGGTCACGACCTCGATGGGCGCCTTTAAGGAGCTGAAACCCTTTCTTGCCACCAAGGCCGATATATCGGCCGCCATACCACAGCGCGGCGAAGCTTCGTCGACGACGACCAGACGACCTGTGTTCTCGACCGACTCCAGAATCGAGTCTTCGTCCAGCGGCGAGGTAGTACGCGGGTCGATAACTTCGCAGCTGATGCCTTCTTTGGCCAGGATGGCGGCAGCTTTCATGGCTTGATGCACCATGCGACCAAAGGCCACGATGGTGACGTCATCGCCCTCGCGCACGATATTCGCTTCGCCAAAGGGAATGGTGTAGGACTCTTCTGGCACTTCCCCCTCCAAGGTGTAGAGCACCTTGTGCTCACAGAAGATGACGGGGTCGTTGTCGCGTATGGCTTGAATGAGCAAGCCTTTCACGTCGTAGGGTGACGATGGCAGCACCACCTTCAAGCCCGGGATGTGCGTAAACAATGGGTACAAACATTGCGAGTGTTGGGCAGCGGCGCGGAAGCCGGCGCCGTACATGGTGCGGATCACGACCGGCGTTTGCGCTTTGCCGCCAAACATATAACGGAACTTCGCCGCTTGATTGAAGATCTGGTCAAAACATACGCCCATGAAATCGATGAACATGAGTTCGCACACCGGCCGCAGCCCGGCAGCCGCAGCGCCGACTGCCGCGCCGACAAAGCCCGACTCACTGATCGGGGTATCCATGATGCGATCGCCGTATTTGCCGTACAGGCCTTTGGTGACGCCGAGAACGCCGCCCCAGGCATCCATCTCGCCGTCGCTGCCGGAGCCGCCGACCACGTCTTCGCCCATCAAGACAATGTTTTCATCGCGTGCCATTTCCTGATCAAGCGCTTCGTTGATGGCTTGCTGGTAAGTGATTTTTCTAGCCACGGGCCATCTCCTCAATATTTGATGTAAACGTCGGTCAGCAGATCCGACGCTTCTGGTTCGGGGGACGTTTCAGCAAAGGCCACCGCTTCATTGATGGTTTTTGCGACTTCATCATCGATGGCAGCGAGCTGCTGGGAGGTGATGCCATGTTGGCTGGTGACGGTCTTGGTGAAACGTTTGATGCAGCACTTGTCCTCGCGCAAACCGGCCACTTCACCCGCGGGGCGATACTTCTGGTTATCGCCTTCGAAGTGACCAAAAAACCGATCGAGCTTGTGCTCGATGAGCGAGGGGCCATCGCCGCGTCGCGCGCGTGCGGCGGCCTCGGCGAAGGCCTCGTGGACCGCAAAAAAATCATGGCCGTCGACTATCCTGCCCGGCATGCCAAAGCCCACCGCACGTTGTGCGATGTCTTTGCAGGAAACCGAAAAACGACTGTCAGTGGCCTCGGCGTAGCCGTTGTTTTCGAACACAAACACGACCGGCAACTTCCACACGGTGGCGAGGTTCATGGCTTCAAATACCGTGCCCTGGTTAGAGGCGCCGTCGCCGCAGAACACCACCGCCAGATCCCCTTTGCCACGGCGCTTAGCCGCCAAGGCCGCACCACAGGCCAGCGGTGGACCACCGCCGACGATGCCGTTGGCACCCATCATGCCGGTATCCAGATCGGCGATGTGCATCGAGCCGCCCTTGCCGTGGCAAGTGCCTGTGCGCTTGCCGTAGATCTCCGCCATCATGCCTTTGACTTCCACACCTTTTGCGATGCAATGGCCGTGGCCGCGGTGGTTGCTGGCGAGGCGATCGTCAATGCGCAGGTGCATGCCAACCCCGGTCGCTGAGGCTTCCTCACCGGCGTAAAGATGGACAAAACCCGGAATGCCGCCTTTGGCGAATTCGACGTGGACGCGGTCCTCGAATTCGCGAATGGTTTTCATCGTGCGATACGCGTCGAGCAGATCCTCGACCGACAGTGCTTGCGTCATGCGTGTCTCCCCTTAAATGTTGAGATCCTGTCGCGACTCTTACGGTCGGTACGGGAATTAACCACGCCAGCAGGCCCGGCGCAGCATGCGAGCACGGCCAACGGGTCGTGCTGCGTTTATTTCGCCCGGTTGTGCCGCGTCCGGTGAGTGGTGAAACCTCGTGACCAGCGCGGCAAGGATGTGCGAATCTGTCAAGACTATAACAGCGCGACGGATCAACCGTAGCGATTTTTTTTGCCGTCTCCGCGTACCCACACGGAGGGTGTTCTGGAGGTATAGCACGATGGAATTCTGCGATCTGATTCTACGTCTGACCCAGGCTATCGTGGCCGCCGATGGCGCCACTGCGGCCAGTTGTTTTACCGACGACGGGGTTTATCACGATGTTTTTTATGGCGCCTTCCCGAAGGCTGATATCCCCCGCATGGTCAACGACTACTTCCACCGAGATGCCCGCGACTTTATCTGGGACATCCACGCGCCAGTGTCCGATGGCCAAACAGGCTATGCACGCTACGTGTTCAGTTATGACTCTCGCCTGGCCGGTGCCGAGGGGCGGCGCGCACTTTTTGAAGGGGTGTCTATCTGTCAGCTGCGCAACGGCCTGCTGGCCAGCTACCACGAGGTCGCTAATGCCGCGCCGGGGTTGGCCATGCTTGGTTTCGAGCCGGCACGGCTGACTAAAGTAGTCGAGCGTCAGGGACGAGAACTGGCCGCGCGCGCCGAGGCCGCGCACCACCGGGCGTCTTGAATGGCTGCCGTGGAAAGCCTGCCGGCGCGCGACCTAATCGCACAGCCGTTCGGTGCCGCAGATTTCGCCCGGGCCGCGCAAGAAATCTACACCGAACTGTTGCCCACGCCGCAATTGGCGTGGCCATTACTGGCACAACGCTGTGGGTGTGAGGTGTACGTCAAACACGAAAATCACCTGCCGACCGGGGCGTTCAAAGTCCGCGGTGGCCTATGGTTCATGCAGCAGCTCAGCGCAGCGCGACCGACGGTGCGCGGGGTGGTGGCAGCGACCCGTGGCAACCATGGTCAGAGCATTGGCTATGCAGCCCGGCTGCATGATTTAAGCGCGGCAATAGTTGTGCCCCGCGGCAATAACGTCGACAAAAATCGCGCCATGGCGGCGCTCGGTGTTGAATTGATCGAACACGGCGAGGACTTCAACGCGGCTCTGGACTACGCCACTTTGCTCGCCGCTGAGCGTGGTTTGTACCAGGTGCCGTCCTTCCATCCGTTG
>JAYUQF010000023.1:0-2319 GCA_043756885.1 Pseudomonadota bacterium | reverse complement strand
CGGCCGCATAACTCAGCAGGCGTTGATGCAGATCGGGTTGTTGAACGTGGGTGTCAAAAGCGTTGTTGCGGAACGCCAGATAATAAACACGCGCCGGCAAGCCAGCGGCGATACAGGCGGCAACTTTGGGTAGTTGCGCCGGCGCGATGCCGTAATCGATCGGCGTTTTGTATTTGGCCCAGGCCTCACGCACCAGCGCCGAGGCCTCGTCGGCGCTGTGTGCCACCTGATCCAGATAATCGAGGCTGGCATTGCCGGCCACCGGTGTGGACACATAGTCGAGCATGGTCCGCGCCTGCTTCATGCCCAGGCGTTGAAATCGTTCAGGCTCGTCAAAAACCACCGGCGTATGGACACGGCTACGCACGGCGAGCGACTGGGTGGTGTCGACATTGATCAAAAAATTCGGCACGGGTTTGTTCGCCAGCGTATCCGCCAGCCGGCCGCACCAGCCATATTCGTCGCCTGAGTTCGGCGCGGCCGTATGCCAATAGGCCATCGAGGTGAAATGGGAAAATGAGGGTTGTTCGTAACCGACGCCGTGCACGATCGCCAAGCGTCCGTCATTCCACAGGCGTTGAAAGCCGAGCAGGCCGGGATTAAAGCCGTAATGTTCGTCAAGCTTGAGCAGCTTGTCGGGTTTGATACCAATACGCGGACGCAGTTTGTAATAGGTGTCGTCGGCATAGGGCACGATGGAATTCAGACCATCGTTGCCACCCGACATTTCAAAAACCACCAGAATGCGTTCGTTGTTATCGCCTTCGGCGGCCAGTGCGGATTGGAAGACTGAGGGCACTGCACCCGCGACCAGGCCGGTGCCGCCGAGCGCGGCGAGACGGGTGAGTAATTGCCGGCGATTCATCATGATGTGTTTCCTCACCCCAATTGATATTCGGGGCGGCTCAGCAGCATGTGCAGCAGCACACGCAGCGGGTCTTCCATATAGGTGGCGGCGGCCAGCACATCGCTGGTGCCAAGGTCGGCGGTGAAGGCCTCGATCATTTTCTGGCGAGTACGGCTATCGAGCGGTACCGATAGGAACCGCGCCGCAAAAAAATCGACTACGGCAGCCGGCGTGGTCAGTTCGTTGACCGTGACCAGGCGTGTCAATTCGATGCGCGCGATATCGCGCGGAATTGGTTTGACCCGTTCGATGGCCATCTGCCAGCCACGATAGCTGGCATAGCGGGTATTAAATTCCTCCGCGTGCTCCTGTTTGTTGGACATCGCCATCATGGCCATGCCACCTTCTTTGGCCACCGGTGCAGTGGCCGCGGTCATTTCCATGCCTGCCCGGATACGTCGATGAACTTCGCGGATTTCGGCGCCACCGGCGTATTCCGGGTAACGATCCATGGGGATGAAATTGACATCGGCGAACATCACATCGAGCGCAAAATTACCCCGCTCGATGAGCAACGAGGGTGTTACCCAGCTGCGGCCATAGGTCCAGCCGGCAACGGTTGGCGGGAACATCAGCCGTTGCCCTAAGGATTCGGTCAGCAGGTTGAAGTCGGGCGCACCGGGCACACTGCGCAGCCCGAGTTTATGGTAGGTCGAGATCACCAGTTCCACCGGGCTCTTGATGCGTGTCGCCACCGTGGCTGGGCTGTAAAAATCACGCGACAGGAAAATCGTTTCTAGAAACGCGGCGAGGTCGTAATTTCCTGCCTTCAGGCGCTCGCCCAGCGCGCTGCGCAATTCTGGGGAAAGTTCTTCGCGAGCGTAATAGCGATAGATCTTCGCCGCGATATAGGCCGGTGTGGCGGGGTGGGCAAGAATGTGGTCGATGACTTGTACACCGTCAAAGTAACCACGTTGGCCGAGGAACTGCTTTTCTGCGTCATCGTGTTTGGCTTTGTCGACCTTAAAATCCAGACCGCTGTAAGACCAGCCGGTGAAGGCGCGCGCTGCTTCGCGGATGTCCTGCTCGCTATAGTTGCCGACGCCCATGGTGAACAATTCCATGATCTCGCGCGCGAAATTTTCGTTGGGCGAGCCTTTGACGTTTACCCCCGCGTCGAGAAAAGCCAACATGGCCGGGTCTTGGGCGACACCGATCAGCAAGGTGCGAAAATTGCCCAGGCCCTGATTCTGAAACAGCGTGAGCTGGCGCAACATCTTGCGATAGTCGCGTACCTTCTCTTCGCTGCTAGCAAAGTGGCCGTGCCAGAACACCGCCATTTTTTCTTTAAGCGGCGTCGGTGAGGACACCATGCGATTGGCCCACCAGTAGGCCACGCGATCGGTCTCAAGCCGACTTGCGCGCAGCCAGTAAAAAAATTCGTTGACCACCGGCTGCAGCGGGCGATTGCC
>JAYUQF010000022.1:0-2323 GCA_043756885.1 Pseudomonadota bacterium | reverse complement strand
GGGGCCTGAGTAGGCGCTTCCTCGAGTTTTTTGAATACCTCGGCAATATCAACGATGGGGTTGGCATGATCGTGCGGCCCCACGAGGTGGTGGACGTCACGAGTGCCGGACCCTTGGTCGTGAACCGTGGCGAGATCCGCTTTGAACAAGTCGACTTCGGTTATAACCGTGAGCGGCTAGTGTTTCGCGGCCTGGATGTGGTGTTGCACGCTGGCCAGCGTGTTGGCCTGGTGGGTTATTCAGGCAGCGGCAAAAGCACCGTGGTGAACCTCATCTTGCGCCTGTTTGAGCCGCAGGCCGGGCGCATCGTGATCGATGGCCAGGACATCAAACTCGTCGCGCAAGAAAGCCTGCGCGCGGCGGTCGCGATGATTCCCCAGGACCCGCTGCTGTTTCATCGCTCCCTCAAAGACAACATTCGGTACGGCCGGCTGGAGGCCAGCGATGAAGAAGTCGTGAACGCGGCCAGACTGGCCTGCGCCCATGAATTCATCATCACCATGGATGAAGCTTACGACTCACTGGTGGGTGAGCGCGGCGTGAAATTGTCCGGTGGACAGCGCCAGCGCATCGCCCTGGCGCGGGCGATCCTCAAGGCCTCACCCATTCTATTGCTTGATGAGGCGACCAGCGCCCTGGACTCAGTGACCGAGCGTTCAATACAGAACAGCCTGGAATTTCTTATGCGCGGGCGCACGGTGGTGGTTATCGCCCATCGTCTGTCGACGCTCGCACACCTCGATCGCATCCTGGTCTTTCACCAAGGGCGCATTATCGAGGACGGCAGTCATGGCGAGTTGCTGTTGTTGGGCGGCCACTACGCCCATATGTGGGCCATGCAGGCCGGCGGCTTTCTGCCCGAGCACGCGCCCGCCGTGCCGGCTGTGTCAGAGCTTCCTTAGGACCCTGGTCATAATTATCTCTACATCCGGCTGTTCGTGAGCGGCCGCAGCGGCGTTGCATTTCTTGGCAATAGCCCCGCTATTGCCTGCGAAACGCGCCTTGCCGCGACCACTCACGAACACCCTCGGTGTTGACGAGATAATTTTGACCAGGGTCCTTGACGTAAGCGCCGCGCGGGTCAGGCCGTGCCTGTCACCCGTGGGCTTTCCAAACCACTCCAGAGCTCATGCAGATCGGGGAAGTTCCACTGGTTGGGGTCTTCCCAGCTCTTGATGCGATCGTCTTTAGTGCTGGCCAGATCGAGCACCCTGGGTGGGATACGTGCCTTGCGGCGAGTGCAGTAAAAAATTTTGACGCAGGGTGTCAGCAGCGAATCAGCGCTGATTTCAACAATGACTCCCAGCATTCCGGATTCGAGCCGCACCAGCGAGCCTATCGGGTAGATACCAACCGATTTAACAAACGCCTGGAACACGCGCAGGTCAAAATGTCCCTTGCTCCATTCGTTCATCCTGCGAATGGACACAGCGGGATCCCAGCCGGCTTTGTAGGGCCTGTCCGAGGTGATGGCGTCGTAGACGTCGCACACTGCACCCATCTTGGCGAACAGACTGATGGTTTCGCTGTTCAGACGATCGGGATAACCACTGCCATCAACTTTTTCGTGATGATGCAGGCACACGTCCAGCGAAACCTCGCCCACACCGGCGCCTTCCACCAGCATGTCGTAGCCGTGCCGTGGATGGGTCTTCATGAGATTAAATTCTTCGTCGGTCAGCTTGCCGGGTTTATTCAGGATCTCGAGCGGTATCATGGCCTTGCCTAGATCATGGATAAGACCGGCCATGCCCGCTTCACGGATCTGGTGCTGAGCGAGCCCCAGTTGTCGGCCCAAGGCGATCATGAGGCCACAGACGGCGACCGAGTGCATGAAGGTGTAGTCGTCTTGAGTTTTCAGGCGCGCCAGGCTTATCAGCGCACCGGGATTGCGTTGTACAGAGCTTGAGATTTCTTCGACCAGCGGCTCGAGCTTTTCAGGGGACACCGCTTTACCCATCCGGGCTTCGCTGAACATCGCCGTGATCTCGCCCCGGGCCTTGCCGCATAAGGCGGCTGCCCGTTTGACCTCAGCGGCCAGCTCAACCCGGGGTATCACGATGCTCGGCTGCGCCAGAGCCTCAAGGAGCTCACGTTCGCTGCGCGCCTCGGTTTCGGCGCGGGTCTCACGCGGTGGCGCCGGATCTTCGTCACAGACATCGAGGCCGCGCGCAACATCTATCCAGACTTCTTTGACCGCCGAGCCGCGCAGGCTTTGAATATCGGCCGGGTTTTCCAGCAGGAAGCGCGTATTCCAGAACGGATGATCCATCCAGGACCCGCACATTTCATTGAGGAACATGCCAGCACGAAGCTGCTCCAC
>JAYUQF010000021.1:0-6050 GCA_043756885.1 Pseudomonadota bacterium | reverse complement strand
TGGGGGTCAGGGTCTCGACCAAAGCGTTCAATGCAAGACTCATGGTGGGCGCATCGTTGCAGTCAGGCAGGGTCTTCAACGGATGCTGACACCCTGGTAGTCGTTGTCGACGACCTGGCGCAGGCGCCGGGAATATTTCGGCCCACCGCCGTTATAAATGTTGTAGCGGGTTTTGCCGTATTCGTGACCCTCGAGGTTTGAGTTGTAACCTGTGATCCAACTCTTGGCCTTGCGCAGCAAGAGCCCCTCGTACATGGCTTTGACGTGCTCTAACCACGCCAGCTCAGCGTCTTCATTGGCGTCAAATCGACGGTAGCCATGCGCACGCATGTGCTCGATCAAGGGTGTGACCCACTCGACGGCCTGCTCGGCGCCGCGCGGGAAATTGGTCGACGAGGTTTGTGGCCCAATCAGCATGGCTAGGTTGGGGAAACCGCTGATCAGCAGCCCGAGGTAGGTGACCGGGCCGTCGGCCCACTTCTCGCGCAGCGTGCGGCCACCGCTGCCGCGTATGTCGATGCGATCAAATGCGCCGGTGAAGGCATCAAAACCCGTGGCATAAACGATGACGTCGAATTCGAATTCGCGGTCTGACGTACGCAAGCCGTTTGCGGTAATGGACACTATCGGGGTTGCGGCCGAGTCCACCAGCTCAACATTGTCGCGGTTGTAGGTTTCGAAGTAGCCGGTCTCGAGCGGCACACGTTGAATGCCAAAGCCGTGGTCCTTCGGGATCAGCTTTTCGGCAAGCAGCGGATCTTTTACCCGTTGTCGTATGCGATCGGCAATGAATGCCGAGAACTCTGCATTGGCGTTTTCGTCGGTGAAGATCTCGACAAAGTTCTGCAGCCAGATGCCAAAACCGGGGCCGTCGTAGAGGCGACGCCACAGATCAAGACGATCCTCGGGGCTCACGTCATAAAAGCCGCGGCGATCCGGCTCATGTTCAAAGCCGCCGGGTGTGCGTGCGCAGGTTGCGAAGATCTCATCGTAGCGTGCGCGGATCGCCGCCATTTCTGCATCCGAGATGGGGGCGTTGTTGAGTGGTGCCGCCCAGTTGGGCCGCCGCTGGAACACGGTCAGAGAACTCGCGACCTTGGCAACTTCAGGGATCAATTGGATGGCGGTGGCGCCGGTACCGATAACCGCCACCCGCTTGCCCGTGAGGTCCAAGGGTTCGTGCGGCCAGTCAAAGGGATGAAAGGACCGGCCTTTGAAATTTTCCATGCCTTCGAATCGTGGCGTGGTCGGCACCGAGAGGATGCCCAGGGCAGTCACGACAAAACGCGTCGTCAGGGTCTTGCCATCCTGCAGTTGCAAGGACCAGGTATCGGTGTTGTCATCAAATACCATGGCCTCAACACGACGGCCAAACTGCATATGTTTGCGCAGCCCAAACTTGTCCGCGACGTAATTCAGGTAGCGCAGTGTTTCGGGCTGTGGTGAGAACTGCTCGGTCCAGTGCCACTCATCGAGCAGCTCTCGGGAGAACGAATAACCATAAGTGAAACTCTCGGAATCGAAGCGCGCTCCCGGGTAGCGGTTGTTATACCAGGTGCCACCGAGGTCAGCATTGGCCTCCAGCACCGTGGCGCGCACGCCGCGATCGATGAGCTGTTTGATCTGATAGATCCCCGCGACACCTGCTCCTACAATCACGACCTCGTAATCGAGCGCGGCGTCGCTGCGTGTGTCCTGCGTTGCTAGCGCTTCACCCATGATGTTCTCCCAACCCTAAAAATTTATGAAACATACGAATCACTGGCGGCGCGGCGCGTAGCCCCCGAGCGCGCTAGCGCGACAGACCATCAATTTAACTTCAGGCCCTGTCGAGACACCCATAGATAGCGCGCAACAGCGTGTGCGCACGCACGTCACCGACCGTGCCTTCGCCCATGCGATTCATGACATAAGCCATGGTAAATCCGGCGTCGACGTCGTTGACCACCAGCGAACCACCCCAACCGCCCCAATAACAGACCCGGTCATTGGGACTTAAGGGGTTGCGCGGTGAGTTCAGGCCATAACCAACACCAAAAGTGACGCCGATGCCGAGTACCAGATCGCGACTCGCAGCCTGCACATCAAATATGCGCTCAACTGTATCTGCGGATAATAGCTCGACCCCGCGTAGCGTGCCGCCATGGGACACCGCCGCCTGAGCCAAGGCCACGCCACGCGCATTGCCGTGACCACCCGCCGCCGGGATCTCAGCGCGACGCCACGGGATCTCCCACGATTGCTCGGCCCTGAGTAGTGGATTGGACGCGCGGTAAGGGATGGAGTCGCGCGCGGGCGGCACCGCGCCGTCACCGCTGCCAAACATGAGCGGCGGTACAGGGATCACCGGCGCCACACGCGCGTCGTGCTCGGACCTAAGTCCGATATGGAAGTCAGCGCCCAGCGGGCCCGCAATTTCGTCGGCAAAAAAGCGCCCGACCGTGCGGCCATCAATACGACGCACAACTTCACCGACCAGATTGCCCTGGGTGATGCCGTGGTAGCCGGACTTCCAGCCCGGTTCCCACCACGGTGCTTGGGCAGCGAGCAGCGATGTCACTTTGTGCCAGTCGTAGAGGTCAGTGCCCGTGATGGCTTGATCCCAGGCCGGCAAGCCTGCGGTGTGAGACAACAGATGGCGAACCAGTACCAGGCTTTTGCCGTTCTGAGCAAATTCAGGCCAATAGTTCGCTACCGGCGCATCAACATCAACCAAGCCGCGGCTCGCTAATACAAGCAGCGCAAGACAGCTCATGGTCTTGGTGGTCGAGAATACGTTGATGATGGTGTCGGATTGCCACGCTCTGGTGAGTTGCGCGTCCTGATAACCACCCCAGAGATCGATCACCAGTTCGTCATGCATGACAACCGCGACCGATGCTCCGACATCGCCATGCGTGGTGAAGTTGGCCGCGAAAGCGTCTTTCACGGCGCCAAAGCGGCTGGTGCAAATCCCACTGATATCGATGTTCATTGCATCTCCAGGTGCCACCACTTCACCGCCTGCTTGTTCGCAGGCATTGGTGATTGCCGAGGGTGTCGCGCGCTGCGCGTAGTCGCTCGGGGTTGCGACGACACAGCCAGGTCTATCGCACCGGTCGTGACCGCATCGCTAAATTGGTCCATTAACTAACTGCTAAACCGTGGCCACCGGCGTCGCTGGGGAACCCACCGCGCCGGGTAGTCGCAGTGGCGGTGCGGTCAATAAAAAACGGGTGCGATTATTTGCGCGCAACCAGTCCGCCAGCTCTGACAATCGCCAGATCTCGCCCAGATTCACGCCGGTCTTGAACAAAGCGTGATGATGCAGGGGCAACATCACACACTGGCCGGGCTTGAGCGGCGCGTTGTGGATCTCCACCGCATAGTTGTCCGAGATCAGTGCGCACACTTTTGACCGCGTAATCCATTCGAGCAGCCGTGGATCTGAGCCATCAAGACCGGTGCAGATGTTGTGCAGCATGTTTTCATCGGGCTGTTTGTTCATACCGAGGATCACTTCGTCGAAGCCGGTGCGGAAACACACCATGTCACCCGGCAATACCTCGATGCCGTCTGCCGCGAAGATGCGCATCAAGTCGTCGTAGTTCACCGCACGCCGCGCGCGGCCAAAATGCGCTTCAAGGTCAACCATTACCGCGCGGCCCTGCAGACACTTCAGCGCCATATTTTCGACGCCCAGTGCGTGGGCAGCGCAGGTGCCCTTGGCTTCAACCAGGGTGCCGGGCACGGCGCCGGCCTGACTGGGATCGCGCGGCCCGCTGAGTTCGATGCCGTCACGGTAACCGTTGTAGAACACCACTTCAGGCGTGCCATCGCCGTTGGCATCAAACAACGCGCCCACATGGGCCAGTGAATCCCACTGCGTGGAGTACTGCAGATGCAAGAGCACCACGTCGTCATTGATTACATCGTTTAAGCCCGCATGTTCCCATCCCACCTGATACATCCAGTTGGGCCTGTCACCGCGCAAGGTGGGACGGATTTGGGGTGGGTGACGCCGTGGATTGAGCGCCGATCCACCGGGATAATCGAGTGGCATCGACAAGCAGAAGGTTTTGCCGAGTTTGACCTCGGCTATGCCCTGCAGGACTTTTTCTGCCGTCAATTCGTTCAAACGGCCGAGCTGGTCATCTGGGCCGTAGTCGCCCCAGGTGGAGTGCTCGGGGCGCTGCCGCCAGCGTGGCGTGGTTTTATCGGTGGCGCACATTGTCGACTCCTTCTGCGGCGAATCTTATTGTTTCTAGTGCAGTTCAATCAGCCGTAACTCGCCTTTGATGAGATCGGGCACAAACAGCTTGAGGCCCTCACTGCTGGCCATCACGCAAAAATCGGCCGGGCCCTTGAAGTCGCTAACGAGGCTTCGTCGACCGTCGGCGCGGGTCCAGGAAAACAGCGTGCCCGACGCCCAGTCGGTGGCCAGCACAGTGCCGTCGGCGGTTTGATACAAACCGTCGAGTTTGCCTTGGTCGTCGGCGAGCGTTGTCACCTTGCCATCGGCGCCCAGGGCGTAAAGACCGCGCGGGTGCTCGGCATCGCCCATACCAGCCAGCAGCAAACCGCCGTCTTGTGCCGGATAAACACCATTGGGGTTGGTCGCCGCGTCGCGCGCGACCTGGGCTACCTGGGGTGTTTGCTGCGCTTCGAGGAAATCCGCCGGTTTGATGGTGAACACCGTATCCAGGCGGTTATCGCTGACGTACAGCGTGTCACCTTGCACGGCAACGTCATTGGCAAACTGCGCGCCGGGCAGTGCAAGTTTGCGGCCCTTGCGTGTGGTGAGATCAAAAATCCACACCACGTCGATGTCGCTGACCCACAGTCGGGAGCCTGCGACCCAGATGCCCTTGGGTTTGTTCAAGACGTCGCCGGGTGCCGGCAGAAACTGCGGATCGATTATTTTGCCGTCCACATCAAGCTTACTGATGCGGCCCTTGCCATCCTTGTCGGCAGGTTTCAGCGCCGAAACAAACTGGCTGACATAAACCGCCTTGCCCTCGACATCGCAACCGGCAGATTCAGGAAAGAGCAAGCCACCGACGGAGGTGTCTGACCCGACCTTCAAGCCGACGGCTTGAACGGTTGTTGTCACTAGTGCAAACACCACCAGGAGCAGGTGGCTGAGCAGCTTGTTTTTCATAAGGGCCTCCGGGGCAACAGGTCAATGCGGTCGGGATTTGGACTGTAGATTTATAGCTGCTTTTGCCATCGAGTATCAGTCCCCAAAT
Source organism: Pseudomonadota bacterium (assembly GCA_043756885.1). GTDB lineage: Bacteria > Pseudomonadota > Gammaproteobacteria > JADJYF01. The sequence goes on along the minus strand of JAYUQF010000021.1, from coordinate 822 downwards.
TGGAAGCTCAAGCTGCGGTGCGGGTGAGGTGGGATTGTGGTGCCTCGTGAGGTCCAACGCCTGGCTTCTTTTAGTCTTCGCTGGTCTGAGCTGGCGCATGACTGAGCGCGAGCAGTCTGTTTCCGGGTAGCCACAAAACGGGCGCGGTACAGCGCTAGCGTGCGACGCCGCTAACGAGGGTTGTCACCGAGTTTTTAAACTATGTACAAGCGCTTGCTGCTGCTCGCCGCCGTGGTCGCCATGGCTTATCGCTACTGGGGTAGTGCTGCAGTGCCGGCGATCGCCACGACGGCGAGCACCATTCCAAGCTTTGATTTCAGCCCGCGCCTCGCCCCCGCCTCAGAGCCGATTCAGAAACCAGTGCGTGGTGTGTCAGCACTGCGGGTCGAAGAGTACGTTGTCACGCCGATCGCGAAGTTTCAGGTTGCAGGCAGGGTGCTCGGCGCACAGCGGTATCGCGGTGGACGCGAGGCGGATTTGTCGCCGGTTGATCTGGCGATGGGGTGGGGGCCTATGGCAAATCCGGAAGTGTTAAGCAAGGTAGAGATCTCCCAGAGTGGTCGTTTTTATTACTGGCATGTCGATGCGTTCCCGATCCCGGCGCGCGATATCACCCGCCACAGTGCAAATATGCACGTGGTGCCGGCCAACGAAGCGGTGGCCAAAAAACTGGTCGCGATAGACCCAGGTCAGCAAGTGCGATTCAAGGGGTATCTGCTGCAGGTGCAGGCGGACGACGGTTGGCGCTGGCATAGTTCAACCAGCCGCAACGATACCGGCGGCGGTGCCTGCGAACTGGTGCTGGTCGATACTATCGAGGTG
>JAYUQF010000020.1:0-2334 GCA_043756885.1 Pseudomonadota bacterium | reverse complement strand
TGTGTTACCTGTCAGAGCACGCGCAGGCGATACGCGACCTGCCGCTGACGGAAATCCTGCGCCGCATCGACATGATCTATGCCCACTACGGGCCGGGCACCGATGTGCAGGTTTCCGGTGGCGAACCCACCCTGCGCAAACACGAGGAACTGCTGGCAATTGTGGCCCGCATTGCGCAACTGGGCATGCGCCCGGCTTTATTCACCAACGGCATCCGCGCCACGCGCGCGTTGTTGTCCGCCCTGGCGGACGTCGGTTTGTGTGATGTCGCTTTCCATGTCGACATTACCCAGCAACGCGCCGGTTATGACAGCGAAACCGCACTCAATGCCCTGCGCGAAACCTATATCGAACGCGCGCGGGGCTTGCCGCTGATGGTGATCTTCAACACCACGGTATGTGCGAGCAGTTTTTTGCGGCGATCGCCAGCCTCGCACGCTTTTTTGTGCGCCACGCCGATGTAGTGGGTTTCGCATCGTTTCAGTTGCAGGCCGCCACCGGCCGTGGGGTGTTGCGCGAACGCGAACAGATCATCTCGGCCGATACCACAATTGCCCAGATTGCGCAGGGTACTGGTGTCCATTTGGATTTTGACGCGCTGAACGCCGGTCACCCGCGCTGCAATCGTTATGCACTGGCCTTGGTGGTCGGCACGACGGTGCACGATGTCAACGTCGACCGCGCCCTCACGGCAAAAATGCTCGCGCATATGGGCGCAACAGACTTCTCACGTACCGACCGACGCGCCAGACGCCGCGCCGTGGCGCGCTTGCTGTGCACACACCCGGACCTATGGTGGCCCAGTGTGAAAGCCGTGGCCACATTCGCCTGGCGCGCGCGCCGCGCACTGTTTGCGGCCCGTGGCAAGGTTCATAAGCTTTCATTTTTTGTGCACAACTTCATGGATGCACAGCACATTGAACGCGAGCGCGCCCATACCTGCGTATTCATGGTGGCCACTGCACAAGGCCCACTGTCGATGTGTGTGCACAACGCCAAACGCGACAGCTATGTGCTCGCACCACTGGACCTCATCACAGCGCAGGGCACACAACGCTGGGAACCGCTACGCCGCGCCAGCAGTGACAAATCCGAACCGACCTTGGCCGCTTTTCCGCTCAAATGGATGCGCGGCCGGGCCCGGGCCGCAGCCGCGCAGGCGCGGGCCACACCGACGGCGTGAATCGATGAGAGGTATCAAGTACCACTGCCTGGTGTTGTGCGTAGTGCTGCTGCTCAGCGGTTGCAGCAGCTTGGTGCCGGTGCCGACGGCGGGCACAACGCCCAGTGCCATCGCTGCACAGGCGGCTTGGTCTCGTGTGCTGGCAACCTATGTCAACAAGCAGGGCCAGGTTGATTTTGTCGCGCTGGCTCGCGCGCCTGCTGATCTCGAAACCTATGTAGCGTGGCTGGCGGTCACCGATGTCAGCAGCTGGTCGGATCACGATGCGCGCCTTGCGCACTACATCAACAGCTACAACGCACTGTCGATGTTTGGTGTGATCAGCGCGGGCCAACCACGCACCCACGCCGGGCTGCGCAAGATCGGTTTTTTCTATTTAAAAAAATTCACTGTAGGTAGACGCCCACTGTCACTGTACAGGTACGAAAACGACGTTATTCGCCCCCTGGGCGAGCCACGGGTGCATTTTGCCTTGAACTGCAGTGCAGTCAGTTGTCCGACACTACCGAACATCGCGTTCACGGCGCAGGCCATCGAACAGGAGTTAGATAACGAAGCGCGCAGATTCATCAACGATACACGTCATGTTCGCCTCGATACGCGAGAGCAGGTGTTATACCTGAGTGAAATTTTCAAGTTTTATCGTGAGGACTTTGTGCCGGCCCACAGCGCCTCTCTGACTGCGTACGTCAATCGTTATCATGTTACGCCGGTGCCACTCGACTACCGCGTGCGTTTCATTGCCTACGACTGGACGATTGCCGCTGCACCACGCTGACACGGGCCGACGCCCCTACGCTCGCTCTCAACGGCTCGACTTTAATCGTCTCGGCCACTACATTGCCGGCAGCCTTCAGCATCGATAACAACTGCTGCGAACTAACACGCCGCTACACTCATCCTCACACACCACCAGTAACGGGAACCCGCACCATGACCAACCTGCTTTACATCGAATCCTCACCACGGGCGGAGCGCTCCCATTCCAGTGCCGTTGCCGAAGTTTTTCTGGCGGCTTATCAGGCAGCCCATCCCGGCGATCAAATCGAGCGTTTGAATTTGTGGACGCAGAAACTGCCCAGCTTTAACGGCGAGATGCTGAACGCCAAGTATTCGATCATGCATGGTGAACAGCCCTGCGCGAGTGAACG
>JAYUQF010000019.1:0-2338 GCA_043756885.1 Pseudomonadota bacterium | reverse complement strand
CTTTGCGTTGTTTGACCGGATCCCAGGCGAGCAGGCGGGCCTGCGCGATGTCAACGGGTGCATCTTCGCCAGTGAACTCGACGCCGGGATCGATGCGGAAATGCGGTGACTGCCAGCCGGCCATGTCCATGCCTTTATCCTTGTAGGCACCCGGCATGTCGAAGGCGGGGATATAAACCAGGCCGGTGTTGGGGTTGTAGGACATCGCGTGCCAGTTGTGCGCGCCCCAGGGTCCGGGCCACACAATTTCTTCACCATCTTCGTAACGTGCACCCGGCACTTCCACCGGTCGCCCGGTTTTCAGATCGATGCGCTCAGCCCAGGTTGCCTTGCCAAATTTCTCCGCCGACAGCAGTTCACCGTTGGCGCGATTGATGATGTAAAAAAAGCCGTTCTTTGGCGCCTGCAGCAGCGCCTTTACGGTTTGGCCGCCGAATTTCACATCAGCCAGTACGATATCCATGTTGGCGTTGTAGTCCCAGGTTTCACCGGGATTGGTTTGGTAGTGCCACTTGTATTCACCGGTGTCTGCGTCAACCGCGACGATGGAACACAGAAAAAGATTGTCGCCACCGCCCGGGCTTCTGATCTTCTGGTTCCAGGGCGAGCCGTTGCCGGTGCCGATCAGCAGTTGATTGAACTCGGCGTCGTAGGTCATGCCGTTCCAGGTGTTGCCACCCCCACCGTGTTTCCACCAGTCACCGGTCCAGGTTTTGGCCGCCATCTCCATGGCCTTGCTCTCGAAGCCGTCGGCCGGATTGCCGGGCACGATGTAAAAGCGCCAGGCCTGTTTGCCGGTGTTGATGTCGTACGCGGTGACATAACCGCGTGCCGCTTCGTGCTCGGTGCCGCCGTTGCCGATGATGACTTTGTCGCGGAACACCTTCGGCGCGCCGTTCACGTAGTAAGACTTGCGTGGGTCGACCGTCATTGCCTCCCACTGCTGTTTGCCGGTTTTGGCATCGATCGCGACCAGGCGCCCATCGACGGTGGAAATGATCACACGGCCCTTGTAATAAGCCGGGCCACGGTTGATGTCCCACATAATGCGTAGACGATCACCCGCGTGTTCGATGACCTTGGGATCAAATTCCCATAAAACCTTGCCGCTGCGTGCATCGACCGCGTAGGTGCGGCTGTAGCTGGCGGTGAAATACAGCACGCCATCAACCACCAAGGGCGTTGCGATCAGCGAGCGCTCCCTGGGCAGGTCCAGCACCCACTGGATGCCGAGATTTTTGACATTGCCGGTATTGATCTGGTCGAGCGGGCTGTAACGCTGCTCGGTGGAGGTGCGGCCATAAGCCGGCCAGTTGCTGCCGTCGCCATCACTGGCGAGATAAGCATCGTCCACTACGGTATTGGCCGCCTGCACGCTGCACGTCAGCAGCGCCAGCCACAGCATCCAGCTTTTGGTCGTCGCTCTCATGCACTCTCCCCCTCGTTGTGACCTTGACGTCGCGCCGCGCGCGCCAGTATCGAAGCCATTTTTGTTATCGCAGCAGTCGCCGCAGTCTCACCACCATCATCATCGCAGTCAAATACTGAGCGGTGATAAACGCCGACGCGGCCTCAATCTGCGTGTTACCATCGGCCCATCCCGCGCAGCACATTGATGGTGCGACTGTCTCACTGTGCGCTGCGTGACGGGATTGACGCTCATTGGAATCCGTCGGACGGCGTTGGCGTCGATGGGGTTTGTTGGAGTACTGCATGACCGTTTCTGCATTGGAACGGCAGCAAGCCACGACCCGCGCCCTGGCTACACACGGCGCCGCGCCTGATGCTCTGCTGCCGATATTGCACGCTATTGGCGATGCGCTGGGTTATATCCCGGAGGCATCGGTGGATGCCGTCGCCCTGCATCTCAATCTATCCCGCGCCGACGTGCATGGCGTGCTCAGCTTTTACCACGACTTCAAACAGGCACCGCCCGCGCGGCGGGTGGTGCGCTTATGCCGTGCCGAAGCCTGCCAGGCTATGGGTGGCACAGCCCTGGAAGCCGCTCTACGCACACGTTTGGGATTGGCCCACGAACAACACCAAACCCATGACGGTATTGTTATCGAAGCCGTTTATTGTTTAGGCGCTTGTGCGTGCGCACCGGCGGCGATGATCGATGGTGAGCTCTACGGCCGTCTTGATGTGGCGCGTCTGGAGGCCATAGTGCGTGAGGGCGAGGTGCTGCCATGAATCCGATCACGGTTTATGTCCCGACCGACGCCGGCGCGCTCGCCGTGGGTGCCCACGCCGTTGCAAAGGCCATCACGGGCGAGGCCCGCGCGCGCAATCTCAACTTGCGCCTGGTGCGTAACGGTTCGCGCGGTTTGTATTGGCT
>JAYUQF010000018.1:0-6098 GCA_043756885.1 Pseudomonadota bacterium | reverse complement strand
CCGCGCAGGCCATATATTCTTCGAGGGAGATCTGACAGGGCAGCTCGAATTCGGCAGCAAGTTTTGTTACGGCGCGCAGCATCGGGGTTGGGCCACAGGCGAATATCTCAATGTCCTCGCGTGACACACCACTGGTGTCGATCCACTGGCGCGCGAGATCAGTCACATATCCTTCGTAACAACCCGGCAAGCCGGCCAGGCTGGCCAGGCGCGATGCGATAAACCAGTCCTCCAGCAGCGGCATTGCTGCGATCACATCGGCCGGCACGCCCGGCACCATCAGCATCGAAGGTCGAGCCCGAAACGGAAAGGGGACTTCCGAGCCCATCAACACCAGCGCCTGCGTGGCCTTGCCTTGTGCGCGCATGTGTTCGGCCAGAAACAGCATCGGCGGGATGCCAACACCACCGCCTATCAACAGCGGTCGTGCACGGTAGCCCTTGAGTTTGAAGGGCTGACCGATGGGCCCCAGCACACTGAGCGTCTCACCCACGGTGCGTGTTGCGAGCAGGCTGGTGCCATGACCGTGGGCCTTATACAAAACATCAAGCCAACCTGCGGCAGCCGATGCACGCATCACAGACATCGGGCGCCGCATCGGTAGCTCGCGGTCGCAACGCAGGTGCACAAAGCTGCCGGGCAAACAGCGCGCAGCAATTTCCGGGCAGGCCAGTCGCAGGTAGTGCTGCGCACCTTCGAAGTGTTCCACCGCGACGATGGTGGCGTCGACCACTTGCATGCTGCCACGGTGGGGGCGGGCGAGGTCGGTCACTTCAGAACTTGCGTTCGAACACGAGGCGGCCAGCAACCAGGGTCGCGAGCACGCGGCCGCGCAGCGTGCGCCCTAACAAAGGTGTGTTCTTGCCACGACTGAGCATGGTGTCGCTCGTCAGCTGCCAGGTTTCGTTGGGATTGAAAATACAGATATCGGCGACCTCGCCGGCAGCCAGGCTGGCAGGCGGATTACCAATGACGCGCGCAGGTTGCACTGCGGCGGCGTCGATGGCGCGCATGAGGCCCAGTGTGCCGGTTTCGACCAGGCTTAACATGAGGGGCAGAAAACTATCGAGTCCGGAGATGCCCGCAGCGGTGGCACCAAAAGGGCCGGCTTTGGCATCGGCGTCGTGGGGTTCGTGATGGGTGCTCAGCACTTCAACCTGGCCTTCGGCCAAACCGCGCACCAGGCGCGCCCGATCGCGGCGCGTGCGCAGCGGGGGGCGGACATGAAAGTGACCGTCAAAGCGCGCGATGTCTTCATCGCTGAGCGTCAGATGAGCAATGCCAACACTGGCGCTGACATCGAGACCGGCCTTGCGCGCGTTATTCACGTATTTAATCGAGCGGCCGCAGGTCAGAGTGCGAAAATGTGCGCGTGCGCCGCTGTCTTCGAGCAGCACCAAGTCGCGGCCGAGGCCGATCAATTCCGCCGCGGCTGGAATGCCAGCCAGCCCCAGGCGAGTGCTGACCGCACCTTCGTTCATGCAGCCCTGGGCTGCGAGCCACGGGTCTTCCGCATCAAGAAACACCGTCAGATCGAGCGTTGCTGCGTAAGCCAGCGCGTTTTTTAAGACATTGCTGTCGCGGATGGCGTGCCCGGCATTGCCCACGCCTACACACCCGATCTCTTTCAGCGCGGCCATTTCGGCCAGCACCGAACCGCCGAGGTCCTGGGTCAAAGCGCCGATACAGCGCACACGCGCACCGCGCACACCACGCGCCCGCTGGTTGATCAGTTCCACCACCGCCGGGGTATCGATCACCGGGTTGGTATCGGGCATGCAGCACACCGTCGTAAAACCACTGGCGGCCGCGGCTTCGAGTTCGCTGGCGATAGTGGCTTTATGCTCGGCGCCTGGTTCGCGTAGCCGCGCGCCAACCTCGGTAAAACCAGGGCACACAATCGCGCCGCGCGCGTCAATCACCCGTGCGGGCTTGAAACCCGCCGGCGTGCGGCCGAGTGCGACGATGGTGTCACCGTCGATGAATACATCGAGCGCTTCGTCGCGTCTGGTGACCGGGTCGATGACACGACCGCCAGCAATTGAAATTTTCATGAGGCTTGGGCCGCCGTGCCCATCGCCATTGACATCACTGCCATGCGCACCGCAATGCCATGGGTGACCTGTTGCAGGATCACCGATTGTTTACCATCGGCCACCGCAGAATCGATTTCGACGCCGCGATTGATAGGGCCGGGATGCATGACGATAGCATCGGACTTGGCGCGCTTCAGTCGCGCTGGTGTCAGACCAAAGGTGTGAAAATACTCGTGCCCGCTGGGTAATAGTGCGCTTTGCATACGCTCCTGTTGTAAACGCAGCATCATCACCACATCAACACCCTCAAGACCACTTTCGAGGTCGTGATGGACTTCTACGCCGAGCGCTTCGATGCCACGGGGAAGCAGGGTTTTGGGTCCGACCACGCGGATTTGCGGTACGCCGAGGATGGTCAAGGCATGGATTTCAGAACGCGCGACACGCGAGTGGGCAACATCGCCAACGATCGCAACCCTGAGCTTGGTGAAGTCGCGTTTGTAGCGGCGAATAGTGAACATGTCGAGCATGGCCTGGGTCGGATGCGCATGGCGACCGTCACCGGCATTGATCACACTGACTTCAGGACCAACCTGGCGCGCGATAAATTCCGGCGCGCCGCTTTCGTGGTGACGCACAACGAACATATCGGTCTGCATCGCTTCGAGGGTGCGTAGCGTATCGGCGAGAGACTCGCCCTTTTTGGCTGCGCTGGCCTCGATATTGAGATTCAAGACATCGGCCGACAGGCGTTTGGCCGCTAATTCGAATGTTGTGCGTGTGCGCGTGCTGGGTTCAAAAAACAGATTGACGACGGTTTTGCCGCGCAATAACGGTACTTTTTTCACCGCCCGATCGCCAACAACGGTGAAACGTTCGGCGTTATCGAGAATAGCGGTGAGCAGGCTTTTGGGCAGGTGTTCGATAGTCAGGAAGTGCTTCAAGCGCCCCTGGCTGTCGAGTTGGATGTTGTCGTTCACCATCAGCGTTTCGCAAAAGCAGCGTATGCACACCGGCCCGTTCTGTAGGTCTTGTGAGCGCCATACAAGCGGCAGACTGTGCTGCTCATGACTTGCTCGCGCCGATTTCGAGTCGCAAAGGATCAGGCCCCAGCAGTTTAACATGCTGACCCGGGGCGAGGGTGGTGCGCGCGCCATACACGTTGGCATCGATCGGCAGTTCGCGCCCGCCGCGATCAATGAGCACTATCAGATTGCATGAACGCGGCCGGCCATAGTCAAAAATCTCATTCATCGCCGCGCGTATGGTGCGCCCGGTGTAAAGAATGTCATCGACCAGCAGCAAATGGCGATCGTTAACATCGAACGGCAACTGCGAGGGCGCAACGGTGGGATGCATGCCGATACGGCTGAAATCGTCGCGATAAAAGGCGATATTGAGTTCGCCTATCGGTCCGGGCAGCTTGAGCTTCTTCTGCAGTTTTTGTGCGAGCCATACCCCACCGGTGCGAATGCCGACCAGGGCGGGTTTGTCGAGTCCCTGTTCCTGGATGCGTTTTTTCAGGCGCGCGGCGATGTCGGCGATCAGGGTGTCAACATCGAGTTGTTCGAGTTCATGCATAACGTTCAGCGCTGCGGCCGGCGCCGCCAGGTCGGATTAGGGTAGGACTGTGGAAAATGTGTCAGCGAGCCCTGCCCGCCGCACCCTGCGGCGCTCGTCAGCAGCCGGCCAGCCATGTTTCGAGGATGAGGCGCGCCGCGACGGCATCTAACCCCAGACGCCGCGCGGCCGGGTCCCCGGCCGCAGCATACGACGACAAACGTTCATCGACAAACGCCACCGGTAGTTGAAATCGGCCAGTCAAACGCCGTGCAAAACGTGCGATGGGTGCGGCGTGCGGGTGCTCTGTGCCGGCATCAAAGCTGGGCAGACCAAGCACCAACTGCTGAGGTTTCCACGTTGTAATCAACTGCGTGATAGCCGGCCAATCGATCTGTCCGTTACGCACCTGCAAAGTGACCAATGCCTGGGCGGTACGAGTGACGGTCTGACCTACGGCCACGCCGATACGACGTTCGCCATAGTCAAAACCCATCACGGTCTGCAGGCTCAAGCGTGGCCGACGTCGTGGGAGATGTAATGCACATCAACGCCGAGCAGAGCAGCCGCCCGTTGCCAGCGCTGTTCAGCGGGGAACTTAAATACGATGTCGAGATCGGCCGGGCCCGATAGCCAGGCATTCTGCGCGATCTCAGCTTCCAGTTGGCCAGCACTCCAGCCGGCATAACCCAGCGCGACCAAGGTATCGTCAGGGCCATCGCCACGCGCGATCGCTTCGAGAATGTCGCGCGACGTGCACAACGCCACCTCCGGCGTGACGCTGATGCTGGACTGCCAGTTCTGCGCCGGCCGATGCAGCACAAAACCACGGTCCGTATGCACGGGCCCACCGAGATACACCTGCCGCTCACCGACAGCGGCAAGCATCACTGGCACTTCCGCCTGGTCAAGGATCTCGCCGAGCGTCATGTCCAGCGCACGGTTGACCACAATACCCATTGCACCATCCTCGTTGTGCGCGCATATATAGGTCACTGAACGGGCAAAATTCGGATCCTCAAGTTGTGGCATCGCAATTAGAAAGTGATTGGTGAGATTGAAGCTTTGCATGGAGGCAGTATCCCCACCGCGGCGCGCGCTGACAAGACAGAGAGCGCCAGCAGCTCTTAATGTGAGGCAGCGATAGCCCCTCGTTTGTCGAATTTCCAGATCCGCGTGATGTGCAGTTCGTCAACTTCCTTACGGATCTCTGTGGGCAAGGGATCATAGGGTGCGGCCAGCCCAACGATACGAATGGCGGCGTCATCAAGCACGGTTTTTCCCGAAGAACGCCGGACACTGATCGCAACCACACTACCGGCGCTATTGAGCGCAACATCGAGCATGACCTCACCATAGATCTGGCGTCGGCGTGCTTCCTCCGGGTAGTTGAGATTGCCAACACGTTCAACTTTGGCGCGAAAGCCTTCCATATAACTCGCGTAGCGGTACTCCTTGGTTTGTGCAGAAATGTATTTACGACGCGGCTGCTTAGCATGGCGCTCGAGTTTCTCCTGAAGCTCGGCCGCGAGGTTGGCCAGGGCAAAAGAATGCACCAGTTGCTGTGCGCCCACGGGCAGTGTTTGGCTGTCCTGCTGCGGTTGGGGATCGGGCTGCGGGTCGCGTGGCGCATGGGGTCTGACTTGGGTGGGGCGCGTGGGGCTGCGTGCTGCCAGTGGCAGTTCGCCTCGCTCAGCAATACGCGTGAGCCGATCTTTGACCTCGGCGCGGCCGTGGCGGGTGTCTACCGGCGCTGGTTGTTCAATCGGCGGTGAGGGTTGCGTGCGCGTCATGGGTGGAGGCGTACTTGCAATCACGGCCACGGGTGCGGGCAATGGTGCCTTGACCGGCGCGCTGGGACGCACGTCGTCGGGGCTGTCACCACCGCCGATAAGATTGGCCTGGGCCAGCAGCTTGGCGTCCTTGACGGCTTCATCAGAGCGCTCTGCCACCAGGATCACTTCCATCGATTCGAATCGCGACGGCGCGTGGGGTTCGGGTGCGAAGCTCACACCCAGCACCACCATGGCGTGCAAAACGATAGCCACCACCACCGTGAGCGCCAGTCTATCGTCGCCACGGTTGCCTTTGCGCGTGGCCTGGCGCATGACGCGGGCGCTACTGACCATGGCTGAAGCCACCGTCCTGTTCGATCGTGACCGGCTGCTCGATGCGGACGACGTCCGAAATTTTGGCCCGCGCGGGCCAGATAGGCGCAAACGGCGCAGCCAGCTTCACGATGCGCAGCACTTCTTCGTCGGTGGCCGCAACGTGCGATGAGCGCACGATGTGTGCGTCGATCAGTGTGCCGTCGACACCAATGCTTATAGCGACCGTCACCGTACCTGCGGGCACCGGTTGTTGAAACAAGCCGCCGAAGCGCTTAATCCTGTCGCGAACTTCTGCCTTGTAGGTGATCTCGCCAAAATCGCGGGTATTGTTCTTGATGAAGTGCGTGCGCTCGGCGAGCAGTTGTCCGCTTACGGTTTTTTCGGCGATGAG
>JAYUQF010000017.1:0-17767 GCA_043756885.1 Pseudomonadota bacterium | reverse complement strand
CGGTTTTGATCTCGGTTGTGGTAGCGGGCACTGGGCGCGTCTTGTCGCCGAGCGAGTAGGTGACAACGGGCGACCGGCTTACCTTTCATCGATTGCAGCCGCCGCGCTTGAGGCCCATGGTTCGCTCCGCGGCGGCCCTCGCTATCGGTCAAAAAGGGCTGTTATGATTTCTATCGTCAGCCGCGAAACATTCATCCACCTCACAACCTCAACGGAGTGCACCACACTATGACCGCGTCCAAACTCAACGTCGGGGTTTTTATATTCGACAACATGACCATGCTGGACGGTTACGCGCCGCTCCAGTTTTTTGCCTTCGTGCCGCAGTTCAACGCCTTCACTTTTGCACGCACGGTGGCACCGGTGCGCGCCGACTGCGGCGCGGTGCTCACGCCGACCTACAGCCTCGATGACTGTCCGCCGCTCGACATCCTGGTCGTAGGAGGCGGTGCCAATGTGCTGCCCGAGATGCTGGATGCAAAGGTGCAGAAGTTCCTGCGTGCGCAGGGCGCACGCGCCGCGTACGTGACCTCGGTCTGCTCGGGCGCACTGATCGTCGCCGAAGCGGGCCTGCTCGACGGCCACAAGGCCACCACACACTGGTCCGCACTCGATTATCTGCGCGCTTATCGTGCGGTGGAGGTGGTGGAGGAGCGGGTCGTTGTAGATCGCAACCGTATCACCGGCGGCGGCGTGACGGCCGGCATCGACTTCGCGTTGACGGTAATCGCAAAAGTGGTCGATCCATTGACCGCGCAGACTATGCAACTCCTGTTCGAGTACCGTCCACAACCGCCATTCAACGCCGGCTCGCCGGCGACCGCACCGGCCGCCGCGCTGGCGCACATCCAGGGGCTCATCGATTCGCTCGACGGCGACCTGCGCGCGCACATCGCAGGCAAGCGGGCGGCGTAATTCAGAGCGTCGACATGCCCCGCCGCAGGTGGCTGCGCAGGCGCTGTTCGATGCGCTCAAACACCGCGCCGACCGCGCATTAGACGTCGGCGGGTTGAGCGTGGGAGAAGGGTGGCTGACGAATAGATCCGAGTCGCCTTGATGTACCCCAATCTTTCGCCGTCCGGTCGCGCGTGTTCTCCGAGCGGGACGTTCCATCAGAAATGAAAAGCTTGAAATCCAGCTCTGAAGCACAGCGCCTGTCAGTCAGCACGCGAAGCCCTGCAGACCAAAGCTCATGCGGCTCGGTGGCCAAGGTCAGCATAGTGCCACCTCAGTCCGGAAGCGCGCTCCGCGCGAGTTCTATTTCCGGGACGCCCCATCAGTGACCGACATGCACAGAACCCAGTTATTCTTGGCCCAGTCAGTCGGTGAGCCCGCGAAGTTGGAGAGAAATCGGAACCCAATTTCCCGCGCAACGTATAACCAGCCAATGGAGCGGACGCTTCCGTGCTGCGGGCTCCGGCGCCGCTCAAACACCCGTCAGGTGGCCTATATTTGGAGAAGATTTTAGTGAAGACGTTCCAGCTCGCGCAACTGAACATCGCACTTATGACTGCGCCAATAGACTCCCCTGTGATGGCTGACTTTGTGGCCAATCTTGACCGAATCAATGGTTTGGCGGAACACTCGGCAGGATATGTGTGGCGCCTAAAAACCGATGACGGAAACGCGACGGCGTTGCGTCCATTTGGTAACGAATATCTTGTAAATCTCAGCGTATGGCGCGACGTAGACGCGCTATATGATTACGTTTACAAATCGGCGCACGTAGAAATTATGAAACGAAGGAAGGAATGGTTTGAGAGAATGCGTGAAAGCTACTCGGTGCTGTGGTGGGTACCCGAAGGTCATCGACCCACAACAGCGCAGGCAAAGATTCGTTTGCAGCGTCTCAACGAGAAGGGACCCACGCCTGAAGCGTTCACGTTCAAGGATCCCTTTCCGGCGCCAGGAACCACCATCGATGGTGCCCTCGCGGGATTCGACGATCTCTGTCCGGCCACCTAACCAGCCAATGCGGCGGACGCTTCCACGCTGCGCACTTCAGCGCCGCTCAACAGCGCGTGAGGTCGCACGGACAACTTGTCGAAGTCTCATTTAAGATTACCAGCGTGACACCAGTCAATCGCCCACCGGCGAAGGAGAGAACGTAATGGACCAACTTACATATCTCGACCGCGTAAAAGTCCAGTGTGAAATTCTTTTGCCGTTCTACAAACGCATCCGCGACGAACTGGGTGCCGAGCGAGCCGCCACTCTACTGCGAGCCGCGGTCCGAGAGTATGCATTGGAACTTGGCAGAACCGCCGGGCAAACAATCCCCGGTGAGTCCGTTGCACAAGTCAAAGCCATGATGCCTATGTTTGCCGCAGGAGACGCGCTCGATGTAGAACCCGTTGCAGACTCGCCGAGCGAATTCTCAATCAATGTTCGCGGTTGCCGATATGCGGACTACTTTATGGGTCTAAATGAGCCTGAATTCGGGGCAATGATCACGTGCGAAGCGGATGTCCCGATGATGGAAACATTCTCAAAAACAATAACTATGGAACGAACCCAGACAATTTTGAAAGGGGGAAGTCATTGCGACTTTCGCTGGACGGCAAAGGCTTAACGGGGGGGCGAGACCTACCGATATCACCCGACCACTCAACTTGATCGGAGAGCTTATGACGACTCAATCTGTAACCGAGTTCAGTCTGCTGCGTGACGCGTACCGCGCATTCAATTCGCGAAACATTGACGCTGCGTTGGTGCTAATGACTCCCGATGTGGCGTGGCCGAGAGCGTTCAAGAGCGGTTTTGTCGAAGGCCCGGAGGCGGTTCGCGCGTACTGGACCGAGCAATGGCGCGAAATAAGCCCACAAGTGGAGCCTGTCTCCTTCCACAAAGAAGGCTCCGACCGGGTCCTAGTCGAGGTGCACCAAGTGGTGCGCGACATGACGGGAAGCGTGCTGGTCGATGAATACGTGGGCCATCGCTTCACGACTGAGAGCGATACCAAAGTCCGCAAACTCGGCGATATGGTCGACGGTTCCGGCGGTTGTCGATGGCGCGACGCCCATGTTCAGACCCTCCTTGCGCGCGCCAATGACATCTACCCGCCTCAAGCCTCTACCACCGCCCCGTAACGCCCCAGGATATCGATCAGCTTCGGCACATCGGCAGCAGTCGGCAGGCCGGGTGCCACTTCATTGTTCACGCTGGTAAACATCTGGGTGGACTGACTACCCTGGCCGGTGAATTCCAGCATGGTGGTGTCATTTTTTTTGATGGTAAAACCATGGGGCGTACCGGCGGGCAGATGAAACATCGTGCCGGGCACCGCTTTGATCTGGCGCTGCTCGATGGTGAATTCAACTTCGCCAGCCAGCACAAAAAAACACTCGTCCCACGGGTGGGAATGTAAGGGTGGGCCCGAACCGGCATTGCCCTTTTGCATGGTGACCTCATAGCCGCCGGTGACAGCCGCCGCGGCCAGCACGGTGACATCAACACCAACCACGCTTAACGGTGGGGGATAAGTATCGGGTGTCAGGACAAAAGCTTCTTTGCGCATATCGACCTCCGCTGGCGTAGGTTGTCAAGCTAACTCAGGCCGCTGTGACGGCCCGAGCACGAGCGTGACATCGTTGGAGGGGAAAAACCACCCAGCACAAAAATGCTTCCAAACCGCTTTTTGACCGCCGGCCTTGGCGCTTATTGCCGCGCCGTAGTGCCACCGTCGATGGGCAGAATAGCGCCATTCACATAACTCGCTTCATCGGAGGCCATGAACAGGCAACCATAGGCCATTTCCATCGGTGTGCCGGCACGCGCCATGGGCGTCAGGTAATTTGCTTCGCGCTCGTCGTCGAAGATCCCCATCACCTCGGCGATCATCGGTGTGTCGGTATAACCGGGGCATACGGCATTGGACCGCACACCCTGGCCACCATAGGTATTGGCCATGGCACGCACCATGTTGATCACACCGCCCTTGGCCGAACAATAGGTGTGTGCTGTTTTCATGCCGACCATACCGGAAATGCTGGCCACCATCACCAGCGAGCCTTTACCGCGTTTCAACATATCGGGCAGCGCGGCGTGGCAAAGATAAAAAGCCGCGTTGAGATTGATGGCAATCACTTCCAGCCATTTGTCCGGCGGTGTGGTCGCAACATCGTTCATGGAATTCGGGCTTTCATGGCTCCAGCTCCAACCAACGCTGGCGCTGTGTACCAGCACATCAACCCGGCCGTAGGTTTTGATGGTTTCTTCCACCACACGATTGGCATCTTCTACTTTGGCCAGATCAGCGGACATCACCATGCCCTGACCACCGGCGGCTTTGACCTTGGCCAGGTTTTCTTCCAGCGGCGCGAGGCGTCGCCCGCAGCCGATTACCGTTGCCCCCTCGCGGGCGAACAGTTCGAAACAGGCCTGGCCGATGCCCGAAGCAGCGCCGGTGATGATGGTGACCTTGTCTTGTACGCGTCCGGCCATGGAGCACCCCTTTGCGGTTTGATTTATAAACGTTCGAGCAAGGTGGCGTTGGCCATGCCACCGCTTTCACACATGGTGACAAGTCCATAACGCGCGTGTTTTGTTTCCAGCGCTCGCAACAGATTAGCCACCAAGCGTCCACCCGAGGCGCCAACCGGATGACCAAGGGCGATCGCACCACCGAACATATTCAGTTTGTCTGGATCGGCGCC
Organism: Pseudomonadota bacterium; assembly: GCA_043756885.1. Classification (GTDB taxonomy): domain Bacteria; phylum Pseudomonadota; class Gammaproteobacteria; genus JADJYF01. The sequence continues at coordinate 13,112 of JAYUQF010000017.1, read as the reverse complement.
CAGATCTTTTTCCCAGGCCAAGGGCACGCAGGCAAACGCTTCGTTGACCTCATAGGCCCCGATATCAAGGATGCCCACACCCGCGCGCTTCAGCAGTTTGCGCGTGGCCGGCATGATGGCCGTCAACATCATGAGCGGGTCGTCACCCATGACGGCAAAATGGCTGATAGCCGCGCGTGGTTTCAAGCCCAGGCTATGGGCGAGTTGTTCTTCCATGATCAACATCGCGCTCGCACCATCGGTAACCTGGCTGGCATTGCCCGCCGTCACTCCCCAGTGGATCTCAGGGTAACGGGCTGCCATGGTCACATCTTCAAAGGCCGGTTTCAGACTCGCCAGTTTCGCAAGCGTTGAATCGGCACGCACACCTTCGTCTTTTGTCACACGCTGGCGGCCGTGCGCGCCGTCAACTTCAAGCGGCACGATATCGCGCACCACGCCGTTATCGGCCGCAGCCAATTGATGGGAGCGCAGGGCAAACGCATCTTGTGCCGCACGGCTGATACCCCAGCGCGCGGCGATCAGCTCGGCCGCTATACCTTGTCGAACCAAACCGTCAGGGTAACGGACATGAAAACGCGAGCCTTCGTTATCTTTGCCCATACGATTTACACGCATCGGCACCAGACTCATCATCTCCACACCGCCGGCGATCACTACGTCGTAAGCACCGGCGATCACGCCTTGCGCTGCAAAATCCATGGCCTGCTGGGCCGAGCCGCATTTGCGATCGAGTGTCACCGCCGGGATCGATTCCGGCAGGCCCGCCGCCAATACCGCCTGACGGCCGATATTGCCCGACTGTTCGGCCACCTGGATCACACAGCCGGTAATGACGTCTTCTATCAAAGCCGGATCGATGCCGGTGCGCTGCACCAGTGCTTCCAGCACACCGGCATAAAGATTCACCGGGTGCAGACTGGCTAATGCGCCATTTTCCCGTGCCCGCCCAAAGGCTGAGCGCACGACATCAACAATCACGGCGCGACGCATGCTCATCGATTTTTGCGCAGGGTCAGTTCGAAATCCGCTGCTTTGATCTCGACCAACGGTGAACGCGCGATGTTCATTAAGCGGCGGACCTGATCGAGCTGCGGTGAGGACAAATAGGGATAGGTGGTCTTGACCGGCCCGGCGGTGCGCATTTTGTCCAGGCCTTCACCTGCCACCAGCGCGCGCAGGATCAATTCGTCGTCATCCTCGGTGCCGTATTCTTTGCGCAGTTCTTCAATGCTCGGCTGCGGCGGTGGATTGGCAACCACTTGTTTGGCGCGTGGCGAGGCCATGATGATGTCCATGATATTCGGGTCGATGGGTGCCGCTGTCTGGCCGTAAAAGCCGGCCGCATATTGAATGACTTCATCGGGAATGGATGCGTAACGTTTACCCGTGATGATGTTCAACACCGCGAGCGTGCCCACCAATTGTGAAAACGGTGTGGCCATACCGGGATAACCGAGTTCTTTGCGCACCTTGGCGGTTTCGTTCAGCACCGCTTCGAGCTTGTCACTCATGCCGTGTTGCACGAGTTGCGCCTTCAAGGTGCCAACCATGCCACCGGGTACCTGGTGCTGGATCGACAGCACGTCGTATTCGGCGTACTGATTGACGAGATAACCCGCCGCCTTACCCACTTTCTCAAAGTGATCGGCCACCGGCGCAAAAAGCTTGGTGTCGAGACCGTGGGTATGGCCCTTCAACTCGATATTGCGCACCATCACTTCGGTCGATGGCACCGATGGCCCGTTGGCCATGGGCCGACTCGCCGTGTGCAGAATCGTCACACCTAAATCGATGCTATCGAGATAGGCCTTGGCCGACTGCCCGAGTAGATTATTGGAATGAAACTCGATGGGTTTGCCACGGGCCTTGGCAACAATGGCCGGCAGCAGCGTTTGCATGCGCTCTTTTTCCAGCACACCGGCGGTGTCATAAAGCAGCAAGGTATCGATATCCGGCGAAACCGAGAGTTCGTCGGCCTGCTTGGCGTAATACGCGTCGGTATGCACCGGCGAGAGCGTGAACATGATCGCGCCCGCCACTTCCGAGCCAAACTGTTTGGCAATCTTGGCCAGGCGCTTGGTTTTGTCGTTATTGAACAAAACATCGTAGATCCAGAAGCTGCGCACGCCGTGCACATTCAGTTGCCGCATCCAGGCATCCATCAGCGCATCGGGGGTGACACCGAAGGTCACAGACGCATTGGATCGCATGCCACCACGAATAGGCGTGCGCGGCATGGATTGCACCAGCAGATCCAGCCCCTCCCAGGGGTTCTCAAAGCAGTACTTGATCAAACACTCGAACATCGAAGAGCCGGTCAAGTCGATAACACGAAAGCCGGTGCGGTCGAGCAGTGGTGATACCGGCAGCGCCATGCCGGCCTGCATGCGCATGCCCCACAGGCTTTGCTGCCCGTCGCGCATGGTCTCGTCGAGAAATTCAATGTGCGCCATGACGGCTCCTCAAATGGGGTCTTGCTGGAAGCTGGGCAGCACGTCCTGCTCCAACCAGCGGGTATGAATGTTGTTCGCGGCAAAATCGCTGTGGGCCGCGATATGCCGCAACAGCGGCAAGTTAGTGGCCAGGCCGTCGATTTCGAAATGGGCGAGTGCAATCCGCAGACGTTCTACACAGGCGGGCCGATCGTCGGCGGTGACGATTAGTTTTGCGATCATGGAATCGTAGTAGGGCGGCACCAGATAACCATCGTGGCAGTGGCTATCGACGCGGATACCAGCGCCACGGGGCGGCGCCCAGCGTGTAATGCGACCAGGACTCGGCATAAAATTTTTGCTCGCATCTTCGGCATTGATGCGGCACTCAATGGCGTGGCGGCCCACTTTGATCTGGTCTTGACGCGGCAAGGCCGGCTCACCACCCGCGATACGAAACTGCATCTGCACCAGATCAAAACCGGTGACCTGTTCGCTGACCGGATGCTCGACTTGGATGCGTGTATTAACTTCGATGAAATAAACCGCCTGGCGGTTGACGTCATAAAGGAACTCAACGGTGCCGGCGTTGCGATACTTCATCGAACAGAGCAGCTTGACGGCAGCCTCGTGCAGTTCATCGCGCAGCTTGGCTGGCATAAGCGCACACGGCGCCTCTTCAATGACTTTCTGAAAACGCCGTTGGACCGAACAATCACGTTCGCCAAAATGCACAACACGGCCGCGGCCATCACCAACCGCCTGCACTTCCACATGGCGCGCATTTTCAACGTAGGTTTCCATGTACAGCGTGCCATCACCAAACGCTTCTTGGGCTTCATTGCTGGCAGCATCGAACGATGACGTGATGACATCGGCATTACGCGCGATAAACATGCCGCGCCCACCACCACCAGCCGACGCTTTCATGAGCACCGGATAACCAAGCTTCTCGGCGGCGCTATGGGCGGCACTGACCGAAACAATCTGATCGGTGCCCGGCACCAGTGGCACACCGGCTGCACCGGCGATCGCACGCGAGCGCAGCTTGTCGCCCAAGGCGTCGATAGTCTCAGCCGCTGGCCCGACAAAGGTAATACCGTTAGCAGCACACAGATTGGCAAGCTCGGCGCGCTCGGATAAAAAGCCATAACCGGGGTGCAGCGCATCGCAGCCGGTCTGTTTGGCGGCGTGCACGATGAGATTGGCGTTGAGGTAACTTTGTTTGGACTGTGCCGGGCCGATCACCACAACGCGATCGGCCAGGCGTGCCGCTGCGGAATCGCGATCGGCAGCCGACACTACTTGCACCGCTTCGATTCCCAGCGCATGGGCGGCGCGGATCACACGCACGGCGATTTCGCCGCGATTGGCTACCAGAGTACGTTTGATGCTCACGTCTTAAACTCGCTGGCCAATGTTCAGGCGGCTGGTTCGATAATGACCAACAACTGCTCGTACTCGACCATGCTGCCGTCGTTGACACAGATCTGACGCACCGTGCCTTTGACACCGGACTTGACGGGCGTAAAGAGCTTCATGACTTCGATCAGACACACTTCGGTATCGGCTTCGATGGCCTGGCCCACTTCGACATAAATCGGTGCGCCGGGCTTGGGCGCGCGATAAAAAGTGCCGAGGTTGGGTGCGCGTACACCCACCATGCCCGCCGGGATAGTCGTTTCGACAGTATGGCTGGTAGCGGCAGACGCGCTGACAGCAGGCGCGGCCGGCGCGGGCGCCAGCATCGGAACGGCGGCGGGTGCGGCCGTAATCGCCGCCGATGGCCGGCGGGCCTGCGGGTCGTTCGACAGAAAAATCTCGAGGTCGTCGGTTTTGAGATGCATCTCGTCCCAGTCGGAACGATTGAACAGCTCAATCAGGTTTTCGATGTCGGCCGGGGTTGGATTAGGCATGGCACAGGGTCCTGAAAAATCGAGGCGCGAGTTTAGCAGGCGCGCTTGCTGGCGTGTTTGGTGAGTGAAAAATTGTTAAGCCCCCCACCTCTACGAGGTGCGGCATAGCTTGAGCCCCGCAACCTAACGCCCGAGCTGCCCATGGATCGCTGCCAGTAAAACCGGCAAGGGATGTTTGGCAATGATGGTCGTGACGCCGGCGGCCAATGCAGCCACCACCCCCGCATCACTCTCGATCGCGCCACCCCGTACGCAGGTTTTGCCCACCAGCAGAGCCGGCAGTTTTTCGGCATCCTCGCCACCTTCGACCTCACCGAGATCAAACGCTGCCGTAACCGCCGGGTCATCATCCCTGAGCACGGTGATCGGGCTGGCCGCCACTGCCCAGGCCGTCAGTTTGGCCAGATGAGGATCGTCGGACTCATCGGGTGTGACTACCGGCAGCAGGCCGGCATATATAGACCCGCTATTTGCATCGACCGTGACCAGCGTACCGGCCAGGGCCGTCAACGTGCCCGCGCCGCAGCCGACAATACAGGGCACACCCAAAGCCCGGCTGACCACCGCTGCATGGGAAGTTGCGCCGCCTTGTTCGGTGATCACCGCTGACGCGGCGATCATGCCGTGCACGTCCTCGGGGCTGGTGGTGGCGCGGGCCAGCACCACCGCTTCACCCGCCGCGGCGCGCTGCTCCGCGCTATCGGAATCGCTGACCACCACACCACTGCCTACGCCTTGGCAGGCGGGCTCGCCTTGAGCCAGCACTGTGGCACCGTCGGTAGCACCCGCTGCCAAGCGCGGTTTTAACAGTGTTCGGATCTGTTCGGCCTGTACCCGCGATAGCGCGGTATGGGTATCGATACGGCCCTCATCCACCATATCGACGGCAAAACGCACTGCCGCTTGCGGCGCGCGTTTGGCGGCGCGGGTCTGCAACAGATAGAGCACACCGTGCTGCACGGTGAACTCGATGTCCTGCACATCGGCGTTTTCCTGTTCCAGGCTCGCCGCCGCTGACATCAATTGTGCGTGCACCTCGGGTGCCGACGCCGCCAGCACACTCAAGGGCTCGGGTGTGAATTTGCCCGACACGACGTCTTCGCCCTGGGCACGATGCAGGTATTCACCGTAGGGCGCGAGTTCGCCGGTCAGCGGATTGCGACTGAATAACACCCCCGTACCTGAGCGTGCATCGAGATTGCCAAACACCATGGCCTGCACCGTGACGGCAGTGCCAAGGCTGTCAGCGATACCGTGGTGCTGGCGATAGCGCCGCGCACGGCGCGAATTCCACGAGTCAAAAACCGCCTTGACCGCCGCCAGCAACTGCGCGCGCGGATCTTCCGGCACGGCTGCGCCTTGCGCTGCTACCTCGGCGCGCAGAGCAGCTGGATCGTGCTGGGTGGCATCGGCCAGGGTCGCTTTCAAAACGATGCTGGCGTAAAGCTCCAGAAACCGACGGTGGGTATCGCGCGCAAACGTTGCACTGTCGGCTTCGCTGGCAAGTGCTGCTTCGCTTACAGCGTTGATGCCTAAGTTCAGTACGGTATCCATCATGCCGGGCATGGAAACAGCGGCGCCGGATCGCACTGATACCAACAAGGGTTTGGCACCGCCAAACTGGCGTCCGGTGGCCTGTTCGAGCCACGTTATTGCGCCGTCTATTTCAGCGGCCAGTTCGGCCGGCACGCTGCCGCTATCGAGATAGGCGCGGCAAGCGTCGGTGGTAATCACCACCGCCGGTGGCACCGGCAGGCCCAGACTTAACATGCGCGCCAACGACCAGGCTTTACCGCCGATCAACTCACGACTCGGTAAAGCGCTGCCGTCGAGCGCCACCAGATAACGTCCTAACGAGATGGCCATGGCGGTTCTCCTATTCGCTACGCACGCGGCCAAGCACGCGCAACAAATCTTCGTGCAGCTCAAACCACACGGTGTGATAACTATCGATGTTTACTTCGCTGAGCCAGGCATGCTCACCGTCTTCAAGGCGCAGCAACGCTGCGTCGAGCTTGGCGCTGTAATAAACAAACCGTGGTAACACCGTCGCCAAGCTGGCCAGCACCGGCAGCACCTTGTCATGCAGCGTGCCAAGACGCGCGATGATGTTCTCGTCATAGCTGACGTCGCTGTGATCGTTGGGCAGCTGTGATCCACCGACGTTGACCATCTGCCAATCGGTAACCAACTGCTTGAGGTCATCGTTTAAAACTTCGAAGCGTGTATGGGCGGCGTTAAAGCCGTGGTCGGCGCGCGCCACGGCGAAAAACCGGGAGTAATTGGCTTCGACCATCATGCGACCGGCCGGGGTCAGCAAGTAGCGCTCACCCACGGCGACACAGCGGCCACCACGGCTGGCATCACCAAGAAGCGCTGCAACTACGCTGGGATCAGCACCCAGCAGTGCGGCCACCGCGTGGGGGCCTGCCTGTTTTTTCACAGCTAAAGCGTGCAGGCAGAGATGGGTTTGTTCGTTCATGGTGCTGGGTGTGAAAGATGGTCTACGGCGTTTGCTTGAGTGCCTGAGGTTTTGGGGTGCTGGCCCGTCACAAACGATCCCTCAGCTCCTCGATATCCGCCCGCGTCAGCCCCGCGCCACGGCCAGCGAGTTTGCGCGAATGTTGTTGCTCGATGCAGTAGAGCTCGTGTGCCAGGGGACTTTGGTGGTGATACTTCAACCAGGTCTCGCACAAATGAACAAAACGCGGACTGCAGACGGCTGGGGTATAGGCCTGCGCGCGTTGATTGTATTGCGCCAGGCTCAACACACCCTGGCTGGTGGTGTAGCGATCTTGTTTTGCTGGCAAGTGACTGTGGCCCGGCCGCAGCGGCCCGACGGTACGGGTAAAGTCGCCGCCATCGAGCACCGCATAGGGGATGTGGCTGAACATGCGGGTCGGCGTATCGGCGTGTTGCATCATGCTGTATTCGCTCACGCGTTGACTGGGGTTGCTCATGGAACCAACCAGCTCACCGAGAAACGCGTTCGAATATTCGTCGTTCAACAGCGGCCGAAAACGCGCGGCCCGTTCATCGACCATCATCCAATCTTCAACCGCATAGCAGCCAGCGACGTGGGCAATGTCTTTGGCAATGGCAAAATAGGTGATAGCGCCAGCGTCGATCATCTGGTCCCGTGTCCAGCCGGCAATGCGTTTCCAGAGCTTGGATGTCGCCGTTTTGATCTTGCCGGTCAGATCGGTGAACGCATGGGTTAACTCGTCGCGACTGCCCATGGCCACTGGCAAATAAGATTCACTCAAAGAGTCGGAGGTATAAAGCCCCACGCCGACCACATGGTGAGACTTGAATTCCGGCTCCGATTCAAACGATCCCCAGTCGTCCATGAGGTAAATATGACAACCTTCCACCGCCATCGGCACGGTCAGATTGTTGTAAGGGATGTCCCGTGCAACATCGTCCAGCCAGGGAAAATCCGATTCGGATAAATCCATGTAGTCGCGCACGATCATCTCGCGTGTATCGGACAGCTTGTACGGCCCCGAATTGCACAGGCTGATGCGCGACTCGCAGGAGATCAGGAACCCGTATTGCGAGGCCGCCGCCATGAACGCTTGCGCGGCATTGTGCAGGGCATCACCCTGCACACATTCATACATATCGGCATGAAAAACCTGCAGACGCCGCTCCGGCAGGATCTGAGAGCGGTGACCATAGGTGCTATTGGTGAGATGGCCGTCGTTGCGATGCCAACCCAGTTGAAAGCGCTTCCAGAAATCCATGACGTCAATTAGATCCTCGAGCGCGTCGGCGGGACGTAACAGCCCGAGGTTGATCATGTATTCGCGGCCCAGCAGATAAAACGATGGCAGACCCCAGCCCATGGCCGGATTGGCGCACTTGATACCCATGTTACGCATGCGATCGCCAATCTGCTCGGCAGGCATATGGCGATCGACCTTACGCACCAACTCCGGGTAACGGTAGAAAGCCATGAAATACGACAAGAGCATATAGGGCGAAACCGGGAACAGCTTCGACTCCTGCACGGTGCGGGTTACACACAGCCAGTAGGATTCATCGCTCAACTGCTGGATGAGCGCATTGGTCTCAAGCAACTGCGGGTAGGTGATGCGCGCTTGCGCCATGCCCGTATTCATTTAGTCAGCCGCCATACCCGCGCCGTCATTTCGCGACCTTGCTGATAGGCTTCGGTGGTCTTGGCACGGGCCGAGGTTTCCATGCGGATGGTGTCACCGTCGCAGATCCCCGATAGCTTGGCATTCATCAAACAGGCGATACCGTATTCGCGCGTCAAGATACCCAGGTGTGAGCGCACCGTGCCACCGGCGCATAACACACCGGTGAATTGTTCAAGAATGGGAGCGGTCAAGGTGCCGCCGGAATCATCGATGACGGCGATAGTGCCGGGTGGCACACCTTGATTCAGCAATTCGAGCACCATCGCGCTGGAACGCACATAACGTGCGGTGCCGACCAGGTCGGTGTCGAAGGGCACCACGTTGTCGCCCACACCGCAGCTTTGCCAGCCCTGCGCGTCGACCGCCGCAAGCACTGCCTCGGGATGTTCAAAACTGAAACTGGCAAGCTCGTCGTGCAGGCCCGCCGCGGGTTTGTAAGCGTCGGGGCGTTCTGCCACCGAAACCTGGGCCGACCAGTCGTAACGATGACCGAGCGCCAGCATGCGGCTGTCGATGGCGGCAAAATCCTCGGCAGTGATTGAACTCTGCGCACCGTCAAAAACAAAACTCGCCCAGTCGCCACCACTGGCGGCAAAACGCTGGCGCACCAGATCCTTGACCGCGCTATGGAAAGCTTCAACCAGGGGCGACGCGGCCTCATCACCGAACTTATCAGCGTCAGCGTAATAATCAGTCATCACAGCCTCGACCCGCTTGGCAAAAAAACAGGGGTATACAGCAGCCCGCCGCTGGCGCCAGGTGCGTGCTCAGTGACCGACGATGGTCACGCAGGTAATGGCTTCTTCGATGCCGCAGATCCCGCCGCCGTTCTGGGCGATAGCAACCTTGGCACCACTGACTTGACGCTGGCCGGCTTCGCCGCGCAACTGCGTAACCAATTCAAAGATCTGACCGAGGCCGGTGGCGCCGATGGGATGACCCTTGGATTCCAGGCCGCCCGACGGATTCACCGGTAAACGTCCGCCGAGCCGGGTTTCACCGCGCGCCGCCGCCGGACCGCCATCACCCAGCGCGCACAGGCCCAACGCTTCGAGCTCGATGATTTCGCCCATGGCGGTGGCGTCGTGCACTTCGGCGACGTGCATATCCTGCGGCCCTAAGCCGGCTTTTTCGTAGGCCTTTAATGCCGCCAGTTTGCTTGCGTGTTTCTCGAATTCGGTAATACCGCGGTTACTGCCCGACTGCATGATGGTGGCCAATACACGCATGCTGCGCGCCTTGGCGGCGTTCAGTTTTTTGAGACCCACCGCATTACACACGATGGCGGCGGCGGCACCATCACTGATGGGCGAGCACATCGGCAATGTCAGTGGATAGGTAATCGGCGCCGCGCTCATCACTTCATCAACCGAAAACGCCTTCTGGAATTGTGACAAGGGGTTCATGGTCGAGTGCTGATGATTTTTTGATGCGATGACTGCCAACTGTTGCTGGGTGGTACCAAATTCGCGCATATGCATGCGACAGAAACCCGCATAGATGTCCATGAACACGCTGTAGGGGCGCGGTGAGGTGGTGCCGGGTGGCACCTCAACACCCTTGGCCATAGCGGCAAACGCCGCTTGGCTTTTTGCCACTTCATGCACATCCCAGGCACCATCAAAGGCGCTGAACATGCGTGCTTTGTCTTCAGAGAACATTTTCTCCACACCGATCGCAAGCGCGATATCACAGGCCCCGGCTTTCACATAGTTGACTGCCATATGAAAAGCGGTGGTGGCGGTGGCGCAGGCATTTTCGACATTGACCACCGGCACGCCCTCGATGCCAAAGGGCCGCAAGGCAATTTCACCACGCACCATGTCCTGGCCTTCCATATGGCCCTGTACGCAGTTGCCAAAAAACGCCGCTTCGATCATGCGTGCTTCGCAGCCGGCGTCGCGCAAAACCTCTGCCAAGGCCTGCCCGGTCAGACTCTTGAGGCTGCGGTCGAGGTGCTTGCCAAAATTCGTCATGCTGACGCCGGCAATATAAACATCGCTCATGGGAAGGTCCTCGTGGGCATGGAAATGGGTTTTGCGACGCACTGAACGTGTCGTGTGACTCAGGCCGCCACTGGCCGGCAATGGTAGCCCGACGCTTATACGTGCGTCGATGCACGCGGATGGACTGTTCACGGCCAACACGACAGCTGGTTTGGCGGATCAAACAGGTTCGAAATCTGCGTGCCCCTCTAGGCGGCATTCTATTCACACCTACAATGGGGCCAAGCAACGCTACCTATCGCCTTCACGGAGACTTTCCATGGCCGACCCCATCCTCGTCGCCCAACACGATGACATCCAGTGCCATCTGTTACCCGCACTCGCTAATCGCCACGGGCTCATCACCGGTGCCACTGGCACCGGCAAAACCATCACCCTGCAAACCCTGGCCGAACGTTTCAGCGCCATCGGTGTGCCGGTCTTCATGGCAGACGTGAAGGGCGACCTCACCGGCATCAGCCAGGCTGGCAAGATCAGCAGCAAGCTCGCTGGTTTCCTCGCCGAGCGAAAACTCGCGACACCCGTGTCACTGGCCTGCCCGACCACCCTGTGGGATGTGTTTGCTGAACAGGGCCACCCGGTGCGCGCCACGGTCAGTGACATGGGCCCGTTGCTGTTATCGCGCATGCTGGCTTTAAACGAAACCCAACAGGGTGTGTTGACACTGGTGTTCAAGATCGCCGACGACAATGGTCTGGCGCTGCTGGATCTCAAAGATCTGCGCGCGATGCTGCAGTTTGTGGGTGACAACGCCAAAGATTTCACCACCGACTACGGCAATATCAGCGCCGCCAGTGTTGGTGCTATTCAGCGCGGTTTGTTGCAAATCGATGAACAGGGTGGTGAACAATTTTTTGGCGAACCGATGCTGAATATCGCCGACTTCATGCAGACCGATGGCGGTCGGGGTGTGATCAACATCCTCGCCGCAGACAAACTCATGGCCGCTCCGCGTTTGTACGCGACCTTCCTGCTGTGGCTGTTGTCGGAATTATTTGAAAGCCTGGCCGAGGTGGGCGATCTCGAACAGCCGAAGCTGGTGTTCTTTTTCGACGAAGCCCATTTGCTGTTCAAAGATGCACCCAACGCGCTGGTCGATCGCATCGAACTGGTGGTGCGCCTGGTCCGCAGTAAAGGGGTGGGCGTGTATTTTGTGACCCAGAACCCGCTGGATATTCCTGATGCGATCCTGGGCCAGCTCGGCAATCGTGTGCAGCATGCGCTGCGCGCCTTCACACCACGGGATCAAAAAGCGGTAAAAGCCGCCGCCACCACTATGCGCGCCAAGCCGGGCCTCGACATCGAAACCGCCATCGGCGAACTGGCGGTGGGCGAAGCCCTGGTCAGCTTTCTCGATGAACAAGGCCGGCCCAGTATCACAGAACGGGTTTATGTCCTGCCGCCAGGCAGTCAGATCGGGCCGATTAACGCCGCCCAACGCCAGGCCTTGCTGGCCGGTTCGCTGGTGGCAGGGGTTTATGAGCAGACCGTTGATCGCGATTCAGCCTACGAAAAACTAAAAGGCCGCGCCGCGCAGAGCGTCGAAGCCGCTGTAGAAATTCGCCAGACCACGCCTGCGGCTGCCACTAGCAAAGACAGCGATGGTGGCCTGTTGGGTGGACTGGGCAAGGTTTTGTTTGGCAGCACCGGCCCGCGCGGTGGCAAACACGACGGCCTCGCCCAGACCCTGGCGAAGTCTGCCGCTCGCACCGTTGGGTCCAGCGTCGGGCGCGAGATCATTCGCGGGGTATTGGGCTCCTTGTTGGGTGGTGGCAGTGCGCGCCGCCGGCGCTGAGTTAGGTGCGCCCTTGTAGCTGCGCGACATACAGCCGCGCGCTTGTCTCACAGCTTCACACAGTGCCCTTCGAAACCTGCAATCACGCAGTCAAAACCGGCTGGGCAGTCCTGCGTCACCATGCAGACGCTGCCTACCTCCTTGCCCGGTAGATTGTCTTTGATCATCTGCTCCGGATCGCCCAGCCACTGTTTGGCACGCTCCCGTCGTTCACCCGTCACCGCTTTGCTCGGTGTATCGACCGGCGGCTGGGCTGATGTTGGCTCATCGTTCGCCGCGCCGCGTGGCGCGCCGCCGTAACACACACCACGCGCGCGCTTCTCGCGTTTAATGCAGATGCCTGCGACGCCACAATCGGCGTCGTTATCACACGCTGCGCCGGGCACGGTTAAGGCCATCAAAACGATGCCTAGCAGCGCTAGCGCCCATCGGGGCGGCATGTTCCTCGACCCAAGCGAGACGCGGCGGCCATGTTTATTCATGTTGAAGAGACTCAGCGTTGCGCTCTGGACCAGAGCGAGATTATGGCGCAAGCCAAACTCGCCTGCCCGTGCGCAACTACGCGCTTGCGGGGTATGCTGGCGGTCACGACACGTGCGCTGCGCAAATCGTCACCACGCTTCACCATCACGACCAGCCAGGGGGATTAAATATGCTTAAGTGGAAATTCGGCGATACCACCATTACCCAGCTCATCGAGCTGAAGGACGACAGCGGCGCCGTGCCAGTGCTGCCGGTCGCCACGCCGGAAAATCTCGCCACCATCCCGTGGCTCAAGCCCCATTTTGTCACAC
>JAYUQF010000016.1:0-2354 GCA_043756885.1 Pseudomonadota bacterium | reverse complement strand
GACGACGAATTGCGCGCCATTGAGCTCGCCCGCGCGGCCGGTATCGCGGTTGTGCTTGACGACAATGCAGCGAGCCCCGCAGTGCCGGTGGTGAATGTGCCCCGACCGGCACCGGTAGACGCGAGCTCGAATGGTAGGCCGGCGTTTACTCCGTCAGCTGCGGCTTCCGATCCCGATACGGTGGAAAACAACGAAGAAGGCGCTGCGGCCTATCAGAGCGCTCAGCGTTATTTACGCGGACAGGGCGTGGCTCGCGATCAGGCGACGGGACTTCAATGGTTACAGCGCGCAGCACGTGCCGGCCATTTGGAAGCCAAATACGAACTTGCACTGCGTTACCTGAATGGCCAAGGTGTTAATACCGATGAAGCCATGGCTATCACGCTCTTGCGTGATGCTGCCCAGGCCGGTCACCTGCTGGCACAGGCCAAAATCAGGCAGGTTTATGCGGCCGCCGGCCTGCCCATGCCGGAGTTGGCACGGCCACCGGTCACGCCGGCAGCGACTCAATCAGAAACCCAACTCGACGCCCACACTGGCGAACACCACGCCACTCGCGGAGCGACAGCGGGCATGATGGCCGACGCTGCTGCCGAGGAAGAGTCGGACTGGGTCAATCGCGAAACCGAACGCGACGACACGAGACCCGCGCCTGTCACGGACGCCGGAGCAGCACCGCCGGCGCGTGTCGCCAATGCGGGGCAGCCTGTGGCCGCGGGCAGCACCGGCGGATTAACGCAAGCGCCGCCGGCAGCGTCGTCATTGCCACAGACTGTCATCGACAACACCCGCGCCACTGGCAGTCCGGCTGCGACCCTGGCGGATGCCCGTGCCGCCCTGGACGCCCATGAGCTCAGCCGCGCAGCGTCAATTTTCACCACCTTGGCCGAGCGCGGCGATGCTGAAGCCCAGGCGCATATCGGCTACATGACCTATCAGGGGGAAGGTGTGCCCGGCGATAAAGCCAAGGCTGTGCAGTGGTATCGCAAGGCAGCCCTGCAAGGCAATCGTGATGCGCAGTACAACCTCGCTGTCGCTCTGGCATTTGGCGATGGTGTGGCACGTAACGATAGCGAAGCGTTGCAGTGGTACCGACGGGCTGCGGAGCAGGGCAGTGCCGTCGCGCAATACAGCTTAGGCCTGTCTTATGCACTCGGTGACGGCGCGGTGCAAAGCAACAAGGATGCTGTCAAGTGGTACGGCGCCGCTGCTGAGCAGGGCTACGCCGATGCCCAATACAATCTTGGCGAGATGCTGCACGCCGGCCGCAGTGCATCTGGCAGCGATCATGACGCGCTGCATTGGTTTAGAGAGGCAGCTAGGAACGGCAGTGCAGCGGCCCAGAATCGGCTCGGCAACATTTATCGCGACGGTAGTGGTGTTGAGCGTAATGTGACCGAAGCCCTGCACTGGTACCAGCTAGCTGCAGCGCAAGGTCATCGCGAGGCCCAAGCTGGACTGGCAGCACTCCAGGCTCGTCAATGAGTGCCAAGCGCGCAGACCTTCGCGATCGTGTCCGCCGTCGAGCAAGACGCCGGTCTTGATGGGGTACACGCTTCGTGGACGGCTGCCAGCCTAGCTCGCTTGCCGCTCGACATCGACGGCTATTGGTCCGCTGAATGGCGGCCGATTGGGCGCGATTATCCTGCCCATGCGCATCAAGCGCGCCCAATTTTCGTCGCCGATATCACCGCGGTGGCGGCGATAGATTTCTTCTGATAGCGCCACGAATTCTTCGTGCCGTTTGTTCAGGTAATAAATTTCCGCGAGTCGAAGTTTAGCCAAATGATTGTGCGGGCCAGCCGTGATGACCCGCTTGAGCATTTTTTCGGCGTTGTCATAGCGGCCGAGGGCGATATGAGTCTCGATATCCTCCATTGACACCGGCCCACTCCCCATCAGGTCAACAGGTCGCTGCGCGTTAGGTGCGGGATTTTCCGTTGCCGCGCGACGGCCGGCGATCATGCGTTTGACTTCACCCTCGAGTTGCACGCGCTTCTCAGATTTGCGCGCGATTTCTGCGACGCGATCGCGATCTGCACTACGCACGCTAGCGTCGGCACGCCGGCCGCGCCAACGACGCTTTAGTTGGAACGCCAGGGTCACCAAGGCAATCCCAAGCGCACCACCGCCCACCAGCAGCAGCGTTTTCGCGGTGGCATAATTACCGCGCGCGGCTGCTAGATCGATCACGATGTTGGACACCGACTGTGCTGCAGGTTTGGGTTTGATGACGGCGATGGACGGTGGCAGTGGCAGGGTCTTTGCGACCGCTTTTGTGCGGGCGAGAGTTGCAAGCGCTTTTTCCGTGCGCTGAGTGACCGGTGTCACGGCAGCTTGGTTTTGACCGGGCG
>JAYUQF010000015.1:0-6129 GCA_043756885.1 Pseudomonadota bacterium | reverse complement strand
TCGCTCCAGTCAAACTGGGACGCTTCGCCCAACGCAAACTTGAGCGGGACGAACGCTGACTTCGCACCTGTGGCACCTTCCGCACGCCAGCGGCGGACATATTCGCTGACGCGGCTGTAACTGCCGGCAAAGCCGAGTTGCTTCAGCTGCCCAAACAGCGCCAGGGCCGTACGGCGGTTACGCTTCGGCCGCCGCGCGTCGGCCTCCAGCCACTGTCGCAGACGCTCTTCATACGGCTGCAGGACGGTCGCCCCCTCAGTCCGCCGGTACTTCGGTGCCGCCCCTTCCTCGGCTCTCAGCCAGCGCTTGACGGTATTTCTCGCCAAGCCCGTGCGCCGGCAGATCTCACTGATCGATAACCCATCCCGCAACCGCAGTCGCCGGATCTTGCCTAACATATTCATGGTGATCATCCTCATAGTGCCTGCTCATTTCTTGAGCAGACGAGTTAATCACCCTGGTCATTTTTCGACGCGCACAACCCCCGTTTCCTGGTCAACTTTCAATGCGCAGCAACACTTGACGACGCAAAAGCGTAAACCGCCTACGGAGCCACCAAGCGCTGAGTGGGCCTACCGTGCGATTGCCCGACTGGGCGGATGGATGAATACGCAACGAACGGGCCGGCCCGGCTGGCAGGCGATCTGGTACGGCCTGTTTCGCTTGGCAGAGCGGGTCGAGACCCACCAACGCACCATCGAACTGGGCGAAAGATCCGATCAATAGACAGGGCTTTGCCGGGGGATTGTTACTGAAGCGACCGGACTCTAAGCGTTTACTCCACACACAAAAGCCACTGCGGTCAAAGTATAAAACGCGCACCTGTGTGCCGCGTCGATTCATAAACACATACAGCGAGCCATCTAAGGGATCTTTACCCATCGCATGTCGCGCGAGTGCTTGCAAACCATCAAACGACCGACGCATGTCCGTCGGTTGCCCATAGAGAAAGACTTTGATCTGACCCTCAGCGAAGAACATTACACGCGCACCACATGCAGCATCACACCGCCGCCGAGGTCGAGATGCACTTCCACCCGTGAACGGCCGGTCGCGTGTAAGCCGCCTAAATCGATGAATCCGTTGGCCGACGGCTTGCCGCTCGTTGCCGAAACCGCGACTGGTTTCGGGGTCGAGCCGCTCAACCGCGAACGCCAACGATAGAAGCTCTTGCTGCTGACACCCGCCTCAGCGCAGAACGCTACCGTCGATAATCCGCTTTCCGCATGCCTGGCCAGTAATCCACGCCACGCCGCTTCATCTTGCCGTGGTCGTCATGTCGTCTCTTTCATCGCGCTCTCCAATATCTTAGTTGGAGACAATCTGCACGTGTTCTACGATTGCGAACAGGACGCCGCGTAGTTAACGGTTACTTTTAAGCGGTCGGTGACAAGCCGGCACTTTGCGCACATTTGGCATGTGCCACGCCTTCAAGTTTTGCTCGGCGTCAGGGCTTCGAGCAAAGGCCAGTTCCAGTGCACAGACATCGCGCTGTGGGGCGAATAGTCCTCATCCGGATTACACGGATACAGCACCACATGGGTTGCACCGGCCGCTTCAAACGCAGCGAGACGTTGGCGTATCGCCTGTGCATCGCCCCACGCGCAAATCTCGTCTATCAGTTGATCGCTGCCACCCGTGATCCAGTCCGACGGCTCAAAACCCAAACGGCTCCAAGCTTCGTGATACGGCGGCAGGGAGAGATAAAACGCACAGGCACGGCGGGCCAGATCGCGAGCTTGCTGCGGGTTGGTGTCCAGCACACAGCGCACCACTACATGCAATTGCGGATTGGGGCCGAGCGCGGCCCGGGCCTGATGCACAGCTTCCAGGGGTTGCAGAAACAAAAACGCGCCGTCGGCCATGTCCCGCGCGACCTTAAGCAAGCCGGGGCCGTGGCCGGCCAGGATCACGGGTGCTGGCTTAGTTGCCAGCGGGCTCTCGACCGGCGCGGCGCGTAAGCGTGTCAGGTAATCGCGCATTTTGGGCACGGGGCGTACCCATTGATGACCACGTGGCTCAACCAGCACCGGATGGGATACGCCCAGGCCCAGACTGAAGCGCCCGTCCGAAAGTTCCGCCAAGGTGTTGGCGGCCTGCGCGGCGCTATCGGCATCATGTGCATAAACGTTGGCAATACCGCTCGAGACCTTGATGCGTGCAGTTTTAGCGAGCAGATAACCACAGGTCGCAAAGGGCTCGCGACCTGCGATCTCGGGCAACCATAACTCGTGATAGCCGAAAGCTTCCAAACGTTTTACGTTTTCGACCAGCGCCGGGCCGCGTGTGCCCTCGGTCCATTGCAACAGGCCCAAGGGCGCGCTCATCGCTTGTCCTGCCTGCGTAGTTTGGACTTGAGCTTGTTCATCGGAACGCAGGCATCACTTCTTTGCTCATCAATTCCAGGTGCTCGTCGCTCCAACTGGGATGCATACCCGGTGGCACCGCCCAGGTATAAAAACGATTTGTGCCCGTTTTGCTGACGTAATCCTTGATCATTTCAATGGCCTGTTCGGGCGTGACGATATAGCAGTCATTGGTTTCGATCGACTCGCGGGTCGCTGCCACCGGTTTGATAAAACCCATGCCCGCTTTTGCAAACCACTCACCGTAGCAGTTCTGCTGATAAGCGAGATGTTCAACAGCCTGCGCCCAGCGCGCCTTGGGATCGCGCGTGACGTGCAGCCAGGCGTAACCAGCCGCTACTTCATAGTCGTCGGGGTTACGACCGCAGGTTGTCAGCTCGTCGCGATAAACTTTGGTAAAGGGCCCGACCGGACCCACTGCGATATAACCCGCGCCCACTCGCGCGGCCCGTTTAACCGCGACGTTGCTGAAGCCCGCAATCCACAGACGCGGATTTTTCTGCACCGGCAGCGGGCGCAACTGAATATCTTCGTACTGGTGGTACTTACCCTTGAAGCTGAATCGTTCGCCGGCGAACAAGCGTTGAATGATCTCGATGCCCTCGTCCATGCGCTGGCCACGGGTTTTGGGATCAACGCCCCAGGCCGCCAGTTCTTCAACCTTGTAACCAACGCCGAGCCCCAGCTCAAGGCGGCCGCCGGAGATCACATCCAAGGTCGCGGCGTCTTCTGCGACACGCAGCGGATCGTGAAGCGGTAACAACAGCACACTCGTACCGATGTGGACTTTTTTGGTGAGGGCCGCGATTGCACAACCGATGGCCAGCATCGATGGCGAATAACAGTCATCGAGAAAATGATGTTCGGACAACCAGATGTCGTCGAAGCCCGCCGCTTCGGCACGCACCATGTGATCAAAACACGCGTGGTAAAGCGCGGTGTTGTCGCGCTGCCACTGCGGTGGATTACGAAAGTCGTACCACAGGCCAAAGCGCAGTTTTTTGTTGCTCATAGCGAAGCTCCAGAAGCAGGATAGGGAGCGCCGCCGCAGAAGCAGCGGCGCTTAAGCACGGTGGTGCGCTTCAGGCAGCTTTGGCCAGCGCGCTGTTGATGCGTGGCATGACCTGCTCGGCCATCAGCACCATGGATTTTTGCATCGCGGCCGGGTCTTGCCAGTCATGGGCGGCGTACAGCAGGGTGCCGAAGTCGCCGATGTGATCACGCAGGGCGAGGATCTTACGGGCCACGGTTTCCGGGCTGCCGTGAATAACGCAGGCATCGCGCACGGCGCTGGCGGTGAGCTTCTCCGGATCATCGCCGCGGTTGGCGACAAACGGCGACTTATATTTGGAGCGGTCAAAAATCTTGAACAGATATTCGTAGTAGTAGTCGTAGGCGCTATCGGCCTTGGTCACAAAGGCCGCGGCTTCGGCATCGGTATCGGCGACGTAAACACTGCGCGCAACACGCCAGATGGCTGGGTCAGAGGGTTTGCCAGCAGCCTTGGCGGCGGCTGCATAGGTGGGCCAGTGAGTTGCTGCCGACCACTGCGCGATGAAGTTGGCGGTAACCGGGATATAACCGCGCTCGCCCGCAAACGCCAGGGAATCGGAACTCGGGCTCATGGCCGATACTGCCACGGGCGGATGGGGCTTCTGGAAGGGCTGCGGCACGTAGCCGAGCTTGATGTCGTGCATGGTGAACTTCGACATGTCGATGTTCCAGTACTTACCCGGTAAGTTGTAGGGCGGCTCGGTGGTCCACAGCGCCAGCATCATGTCGAGCGCTTCGACCATCATGGCTTTGCGATCCTTGTCGACCACATCAAACAAAGCGAAGTCCGACGACAATCCGCCCGGACCCACACCCATGATGAAGCGGCCATTACTCAAATGATCGAACATCGCGGCTTGGCCGGCGCTCACCGCCGGATGGTACTGCGGCAAACACATCACACCGGTCGCAAACTTGATCTGCTTGGTACGCGCAATGAGATTGGCATGGAACATCAGTGGCGAGGTTATCTGCTCGACCGCTGAAGAATAATGTTCGCCGATCCAGGCTTCGGAATAACCTAGCTGGTCGGCCAGGACGACGGCGTCCGTGTCCTCTTGCAGCGTCTGGTGGTAATCGCTATCGATGTGATGCAAAGGCATCATGAAATAACCGAGCTTCATGGCTCTCCCCTGTTCATGTTGAGGTTCGTGGGCGATGGCGTCACGCTAACCGTGGCAGATCCGAGTGTCAAGAATGCGGGTTGCACAGGATCTTGGCGGTAAGATTAAGCACGCGTAGCCACTGCCGACGGATAAAACGCCATATCAAGTCGCGGGTGAGCAACGGTCTATTGACGAGTAACACTGCGCACGCGCTTGCCATTGCATGCCGTCGGCGGGCCAAACAACCCACACTATCGAGTAGTTAGTCTTGACCCCAATCTCCATCGAAACCTTGTCCGAACAAATCAAAGTGCTGAGCTTCGATCAGTACGGCACGGTGGTCGATATGCAGGGCGGCCTGGTCGAATTTGTTACGCCGTTCCTGCGCGACAAAGGCTGGCCAGGCCGTCCGGATCAATTTGTGACCTGGTGGCGGCGCACCCACTTCGAAAACTCCATGATCGACGCACTGTGTGATCGCGGCCATACACTCTACCGCGAGATCGGCCGGCGCGCAGTGAGCTATACCCTGGAACGGGCCGGTATTCGTTTCAGCGACGATGAAGCGCTGGATTTGGTGGCAGCGATTGAGCGTCTGCGACCTTTCCCAGAGGTACCGGCGGCGCTGGCGCGACTTGCCACGCGTTACCGCCTGGCGATTTTTTCCAATGGTGACAGCGATATGCTGGAAGCCGCCAAACCCTACCTCGGTCATTGTTTCGACCACACCATCTCGGTGCAGCAAGCAGGCTGCTACAAACCTCATCGGCGCAGTTATGCAACCGCTGCGCGACTACTCGATGTTGCGCCCCATGAGGTGCTGCATGTTGCCAATCATGCTTTCGACTGCATAGGCGCAACTGCGGCCGGCATGCATGCGGCTTTCATCGACCGTCGTGGTCGTCCTTATGGCCAGACACCCCACAGCGCGAGCATTACGGTCACGTCCATGACCGCCCTCGCTGACCTGCTACTTGCCTAGGGATCGGTCAGTACGCAGACTACCTGCATAACTCAACACCACAACAACGGGGAGACAATGATGGCGAAAAAAACCGCCCAAGGCTTGAATGTCGGCGTATTCCAGGTGATGGCCGATATGCAATATGGCGACCCGGCCGTGATCGCAAAATGCGCCGAGGATCTCGGCTTCTCATCCTATTGGGTGCCGGAACACACCGTCATTCCACAGGGCTCGGCCGACGTTTATCCGGGTAAACAACCCGATCAGCAAGCTCCCGATTACCTGTTCAAAATGCCCGACCCGTTCATTGCATTGGCACGCGCGTCGGCCACCACCAAGACCATCGGCCTCGGCACGGGTGTCTCGCTGATCCCCGAACGCAATCCTCTGCTTACCGCCAAGGAAGTTGCGAGCATTGATCATTACTCCGGTGGCCGCATGATGCTCGGCATCGGCGCTGGCTGGAACGAAGCGGAATGCCGCGTCATGGGCGGCGATTTCGAACATCGCTGGAGCCAGACCAAAGAGTCCATCGAGGTCATGAAAAAGCTCTGGAGCGGCGAGTACGTCGGGCACCACGGCAAGTATTACAACTTCCCGCCGGTGATCTGTCTGCCGCGCCCGGCGCGACGCCCGAACC
>JAYUQF010000014.1:0-2358 GCA_043756885.1 Pseudomonadota bacterium | reverse complement strand
CCTCGCCTTCATGCAGCGCCAGGCGCAAGCCGCCCAGACGCTCTATAACTGCCGCGCGCCATGCCCGCAACTGGTGTTTGTCGTCGCTGAACAGTACGAAGTCATCGACGTAACGCAGATACGCGCCGCAGCCGAGCTCACGCACCACGAACCAGTCGAAGTCATTCAGATACACGTTCGACCAGAACTGTGAGGTGAGATTGCCGATCGGCAGTCCTCTTGGACGCAGCGCCGCGAACAAGTCGTCGCCGGCGAAGTAGACCGGTGTGTATTCCGGCGAGGCGATGCCTGCGCCGCTGGCGATGATGGCGGTAATCAAGGCCAGCACGCGCTCGTCGTTGATCCGGCGGGCGAGGGTCGCCAGCAGTAGCGCGTGATCAATCGACGGGAAATGCTGGTGCACGTCAGCGCGCAAGGCGTAGCGATAGTGCTGCGCCCAGCGCTGCACCTGGTCAATGGCACGGTGGGTGCCTTTGCCAACGCGATTGGCGTAGCTGTGCGCGATGAATCCTTGTTCGAAGCGCGGTTCGATGATCTGGCACAGCGCATGATGTACCACCCGATCGCGAAAAGGCGCGGCGCTGATCAGGCGCTGTTTGGGTTCATGAATGCGAAAGTGGCAGTAGGCGCCCGGGTGATAGTGGCTATCGAACAATTCCGCTTGCAGCGCGATAAGTTGCTCGGCGAGCTGGTAGTCAAAATGGGCAGCCGATGCGCGGCCGCGCTTGCCGCGGGCCGCCGCGCGATAGGCGCGCCACAGGTTGTCCCAGCTAGCGAGGGCGGCGAACATAGTTTCCATGTGCCATTCAGGGACGACCCATAGCCATGCGTCACGCCGACGAGCTGGTGATCTTCACGCGGACTTTTGACCTGCTCAACTGGCTGCTGCCGCACTGCGAGCGCTTCCCCAAGAGTCAGCGCTTCGTAGTGACCCAACGCCTGCAGGGCGCGGCGCTGGATTTTCAGGAGGCCATTTTCGACGCCAATGCGCGCCGCGGCCCCGACCGAGTTAAACATCTCGCGGCGGCCGACGCCCATCTGAACAAGCTCAGGCTGTATTTGCGACTTGCTCACGAGTGGCGCTGGCTCACCGGCGGCCAGTATGAACATGCCAGCCGGCTGGTCGCGGCCATCGGCAAGCTGCTCGGAGGGTGGCTGCGCCAAACGCGTCGCGGCGACACCGCAGCCACCGCGAGCGACGCGGATTTTTCGGCGGACTGAAGCGGAGCGGGCACGGCGGGCACAAGGTGCCTGGCCGTGCCCGGCTTTTTTATATGCCCAGCGCCAGCGACGCTCCGCGATATCGCTGTGCCCTTCGGCTCGCGCATGGACCAGTCCTGTCCGGCGCTGTTCTTCTTCCTTCGCCTCGGCAGGGAAAGCCGTTACGGCTCGCCCCGCATTGCCGGAACGCAAGACACATTGGAATGCGCTTGCACCGCCGCGCCATCAGCCGCGACCAGAAGAAGGTCGGGAAGAACATGGGACCACGCAACACCACACGAAAACCCAGACTGTTGCTCCGATCGTCAGGGGGATCGTGATCGCGGTAGGCGACGCGGGCGCTGACTCGAGGATTGTTCCACGAGCCGCCGCGCACCACCTGAGGTGGGCTTTCGGCGTCGTCATCACCATAACAAGCGTACTCGGTGTTGAGCGCTTCGCTGATTGAAGCGGACGTCGCCGTGATGTAAGCGCCGGACCACAGGCTCCGGGTCCACTCCCAGACGTTGCCGAGCATGTCGTAGAGGCCAAGATCGCTGGCCGGAAAGCAGCCGACGGCGGAGGTCGTGCCGATTTCTGTATCGTCGTGGTTGGCGCGCTCGGCATCTGGCGTGTCACCCCAGGTGAAAATCGCGTCTCGTTGCGGACCGCGCACGGCTTTCTCCCATTCGAGTTCACTTGGCAAGTCGACCTGCCAGCCCTCTTCGACGAGCAGGTGGGCGAGTTCCGACGGGAGTTCGTCCGCGCGCGCCAGCAAGTGTGCCTGTAACCAGGCGCAGTACGCGCGCGCCTCATGCCAGCTCACCCAGCGCACGGGCCGCGTTCCGGCGTCACGCAAGGCATCCTCATCGCCGATATGGAAGTTCGAGTCTTGTGCCCGTCGGTGTTCAACGAAGCTGCGAAATTGCGCCACAGTCACGGGATAGAGCCCAATCCGAAAGGCCGTTGTTGGTGTTACGGCGTCGTTGATTTCGTCTTCATTAAACTCCCAATGCAAAACGCTCTCGACCTTCTCGCGCTGCGAGGAATGAGTGCCAATTCGAAACTCGGGATCAGCCCCCACGGCGGCGAAACCCCACGACGCATCTGCAGGTAGATGAAAGCGCGCAGGGTCGAAACGCGGGTCGCCGAGCTTGT
>JAYUQF010000013.1:0-2361 GCA_043756885.1 Pseudomonadota bacterium | reverse complement strand
GACTCGCTTCTTCATGGCGTTCGCGGCAGCGGGCGAGGGCGAGCTGATCGCGATCGGGGCTGACATCAAACAAGGGTAATTTACTTGCGCCTATCTGCCCGCTCCAGGGCCCGAGCGCAACGAGTGCGGTGTTCTCACCGGCACTGGTGGCAACTTCGCGCGCCAGTTCGATATTCGCAGCGCGACCCACCACGAGCTTGGCCGGTGTTTGTTGTTCGGTCAGATATTCGAGCGCCGTCTTGGCGCGCGCTACAGCCTGATCGTGGCTGTCTGCGTATTGCTGCATGGTTGCAACCGCCGGCAACAACGGCATCTGGACGGCGAGCACGCTCCAGCCACCGGCGGGCAGTTCCGTGAGTGCAGCCGTGATCACCGCATCGTCACTGATGAACTGAGCCGGTGCCGGGATGAACAATATGGCGCCCTTGGCCGGTGGTTTGGTGGCGGCCCGATAGCGTGCGAGAAAAGGCTGGGTGTCATCGCCAAGTTTGATGAAGTCGGCACTTAAGGTCTTGGCTTCCAAACGCGCCAGCAGCAGCGGCTCGGGCAGAGCGGGCATGGCCTGGTCGACAGGTACGGACGCGCCTGACGCGGCGGCGGAAGCTGACTCTGCACCGTTTGCAGCCGCTGCATCTGCGGGGGGCGTATCAACTTGTTCGGCTGCCGGCGCCGTGTCCGCTGGTGTTGTGGCGGGTGCGGGATCAGCGGCATGTGTTACTGCGGTCACCGCCAGCAGCACACCAAGAACCACCCACGCAGGACCGATAGAATGTGTAGACATAGCGCTCTTAGCGGCCGGCATCACGCGCTACCTGAGCCGCGCGGCCCTGCGGATGCATCACGCACATCAATCCGGTAGAGTGCGCCGCGCCACGGGCGCGCCCGTTGGCCGCCCCATCATCCTTGACTGGATCTGCCGATGAAATTCGAAGCCGCCATCGCACCCTCCATACTGTCAGCCGATTTTGCCCGCCTCGGTGAGGAGGTCTCAGCAGTTATCGCGGCCGGTGCCGATTGGGTGCACTTTGATGTCATGGACAACCACTTCGTGCCCAACCTCACCATCGGGCCGATGGTCTGCAAAGCCTTGCGCGATTACGGCATCAAAGCCCCCATCGATGTGCACTTGATGGTGTCGCCGGTTGATCGTCTGATCGGCGAATTTGCCGATGCCGGCGCCCACTACATCACCTTCCACCCTGAAGCGAGCCCGCACATCGATAGAAGTCTGCAGCTGATCAAGGAACGTGGCCTGAAAGCCGGCCTGGTGTTTAATCCCGGCACGCCCTTGGGCTATCTCGAACATGTCATGGACAAGCTCGACATGGTGTTATTGATGGCGGTCAATCCGGGTTTTGGTGGTCAGGCATTTATTCCTTCTGCTTTGCCAAAGCTGCGCGCAGCCCGCGCCTTGATCGACAAGAGCGGCTTGCCAATTCGTCTTGAGATCGATGGTGGTGTGAAAGCCGATAACATTGGTGCGATTGCCGCTGCTGGTGCCGACACCTTTGTCGCCGGCTCTGCGATTTTTGGTCAGGGTGACTACCGCTCGACCATCGCTGCTTTACGCGCTGCTATCGCTGCTGGCGTATGAGCAGTGTGCCTGGTCTGGCGCTGTTCGATCTGGATGGCACCTTGGTTGATAGCGCCCCCGACATCGCTGATGCGGTCGACATCGCCATGCAGGCTTGCGGCCGTGCGGCCCTGGGTGAGAAGGTGGTGCGTGGTTTGATCGGTAACGGCGCGGTGCGCCTTATTCATCGCGCCCTCACCGGTTTGCCCGATGGTGATGCACACAACACGCTGCATGCCCAGGCCTATCAGTTTTTTGTCGATGCTTACCAAGCACGCGTATTTGCCCGCAGCCGTCTGTTTCCCGGTGTTGAAGAAGTCCTGAGAGATTTGACCGCTGCCGGTTGGGCGCTCGGCTGTGTAACCAACAAGCCAGCAAGATTCACCGTGCCACTGCTCAGTGCCGCCGGTATCGCCCACTATTTTGGCGTGGTCCTGTCGGGTGACAGTCTGCCTACCAAGAAGCCTGCGCCCGAGCCGATCCTGCATGCAGCGGCAAGCTTGGGTGTGGCGCTGCCGCGGGTCGTGATGATTGGCGATTCACTCGCCGATTTGCGTGCCGCGCACAATGCCGGGGTGCGCGCGGTGTGTGTAAGTTTTGGTTACAACGGCGGCATTGACCTCGCCGCCGAAGGAGCACAACACATCATCGATGATATGCGGGCCCTATTGCCCTTGCTGGGTATTGCTGCTTAGAGGGTGTTTACAAAATACCTATGTGGTCAGTCGCCGCATCAACAGACGCGCTTCGGTGAGCCACACCCAAGTCTCGGAAACGGTAGACAGACG
>JAYUQF010000012.1:0-6152 GCA_043756885.1 Pseudomonadota bacterium | reverse complement strand
CGGCCACGAAGTGCAGCCAGGATCGGGCGAAGTGGGCATGGTCGCCAACGGCGGACTGGTGCCGCTGCGTTATCACAAAGATGCGGAAAAATCGGCACGCACTTTTCGCGAAATCAACGGCCAGCGTTATTCGTTTCCCGGCGACATGGCGACGGTCGAAGCCGATGGCAGTATTACCCTGCTCGGGCGTGGCTCGAACTGTATTAACACGGCAGGCGAAAAAGTATTTCCGGAGGAAGTTGAAGAAGTTCTGAAACGCCACCCCGCGGTAGAAGATGCACTGGTATTTGGCGAGGCCGATGAACAATTTGGGCAGCGGGTGGTGGCGATCGCTTCGCTGCGGCCGGGCGCCAGCGGCACGGCGGAGGCTATCGTAGCGGCGGCACGCACGCAGTTGGCGAGTTATAAAATACCCAAGCGCTTGGTGATTGTGCCGCACACGCCCCGTGCGCCTAACGGTAAGGCCGACTACACAACGGCCAAGGCCTTGTTCGCCGCTGGCACTTGAGCAGCACGCGCTCCGCAGTGCCAGCGTCAGCTTTTGCCTGGCGCGAAAGTTTCGACGCGCAGGCATTTCTCACGCGCGCCTGGCAACGGCGGCCAGTGCTGATCCGACAAGCTTGGCAGCACTGGCAAAATCCCCTGGCGCCGGACTATCTGGCCGGCCTGGCCTGCCACAGCGAGGTCGAATCGCGCCTAGTCATTGGTGGTAAACGCGGCTGGCGGTTGGAACACGGTCCCATCGCGGCAACTCGGTTTGCCAGCTTGCCAAAAAAGAACTGGACCTTACTGGTGCAGGCGGTTGATCAGCATGTGCCCGCTGTAGCCAGGCTGCTCAATGCCTTTTGTTTTTTGCCCGATTGGCGTATCGATGATGTGATGGTCAGTTATGCCGCACACGGCGGTGGTGTGGGGCCGCACTTCGATCAATACGATGTGTTTTTAGTGCAGGGCTTAGGGCAGCGGCGCTGGCAAGTAGGGCCCCGTTGCAGCCCAAATACGGCGCTCTTGCCCGATGCATCGCTGCGCTTGCTGCCGGATTTTGTGGTCAAACACGAGTGGTTACTCGAAGCCGGCGACGTTCTCTATCTGCCACCCGGTTTTGCCCACCACGGCATCGCCGTCGGCGATGACTGCATGACGTATTCCATTGGTTTTCGCGCACCGAGCCGCGCCGAGTTGTTAGGCCATTGGGTCGATGCACTTATCGACGATTTAAACGAGGATGATCGGTACACCGATGGCGTCCTGGCACTACCCGATAATCCGGGCGAAATCGATAGCGCGAGCCTGGCACGTTTGCACGGCTTGGTGCGCGGTGCGTTAAGCGATGGCGGCGATTTTGCTCACTGGTTTGGACGTTACGTGACCGCGCCTAAGTATCCCGAGTTAGTTGTCGGGCCACGCCGGCCGCTAGCCGCCGCGCGCTTGCGCGCACGACTTGCGCGCGGCGAAGGGCTGACCCGTGAGCCCACCAGCCGCTTTGCTTTTGTGCGTCACGCGCGTGCCGTTACGCTGTTTGTTGATGGTCTGGCTTACGAATGTCAGGGTGCTGCGGCACGCTGGGCCGCACAACTGTGTGCCCACCGGGCGGCGCCTGTTGTCGCTGCAGATCTGCGTGCCAGCGCGAGCGTGCAACTCGCGCTGGCACTGTACAACGCGGGTGCTTTGGTGTTTGACCGTGGCCGCTGAGCGCACATCCGTATTGATTAGTCCCGCGACCTGGCTGCGTGATCGTGAGGCCCTGGCGGACATTCGCCGGCGTGTATTCATTGAGGAGCAACAGGTACCCGAGGCCTTGGAGTGGGACGGCGAAGATCCGCACGCCCTGCATTGGCTGGCGCAGCGTGACGGACAGCCACTGGGCACCGTGCGCCTGCTGGCCGACGGCCATATCGGTCGTATGGCAGTCCTGCCACACGCACGCCGTCAGGGCTTGGGGTCGCGCTTATTGTTTGCCGCTATCGACACTGCACGGGCGCAGGGCCAGCCCGAGGTTTATCTGCATGCCCAGGTACAGGCGCTGGGCTTTTACGCGCGCCACGGTTTTGTAGCGGAAGGTGAGATTTTTTTGGATGCGGGCATCACGCATCGGGCGATGCGCTTACGCTTTACTCCTGAGCCCTCACCCTGACTGCCCCGCGAGGGGACAGGGTGAGGGGCTCGCTCGTATCTCAACCCGCCCGCGTTAGCACGAGTTGCGAGGGTGTTGGCGCCGGGAAGCCGGCCGCCGCGAGGGATTCGCGGATGGCGCGGTTGCCGTCGAAGTACACCTGCCAATAGTGATCGGTATGACAAAACGGCCGTACCGCTAACACCGGACCGACCAGATTAAAATCGAGGATCTCAACTTCTGGGACGGGTTTAGCGACAACGTTGGGAATGCTTGCCATGCGTGCACGCAACAGTTCCATGGCGGCAACGTGATCGGCATTGCCCGCCAACTGGCACTTCAGCTCAACACGACGGAAGGCATTGGTACTGAAGTTCTGAATGTTGTCGCCAAAAATTTTGTTGTTGCCGATGATGGTCATCACGTTGTCCGGGGTGTCGATGGCGGTCGCAAAGATGCCGATCTCTTTGACCGTGCCGCTGACACCGGCGGCGCTGATGAAATCCCCAACCTTGAACGGTTTAAGCACGATCAGGAAAGCACCTGCCGCGAGATTGGATAACAAGCCACCCCAGGCTGCGCCCACTGCGATGCCGACGCCGGCGACCAGGGCCGCGAAGCTGGTGGTCTCGATGCCACAGTAACCGAGGATCCCCACCACCAAGATGATGTTCAAGGCCACCGAGAGAATATTGCCGAGGTAACGCATCAAGGTCGGGTCGACCTTCTGGCGTTGCATGGCTTCCTGCAACAGCCGGCCGACCAGACCGATCAGCCAGCGGCCGACTATCCAGATCAGTAAGGCTGCACCGACCTTCATGGCACCTTGTGTTGCGTAGTGAGTAGCAACCTCACCATATCCCTGTAACGAATCCATCGTCTTTCCTTTCAGCGGTTTTTTGAGTGGCGCGAGCATAGCAGCGCAACCGCCGTTGGGGCACGAATCGCTGCTCAGTTTTCCGCACAGGCGCCGCTATCTAGCCCATTACTTCGCCCGCGGTAACCACAACCCGGCGCGGCTTCGGCAGAACTTTCCCGTCGTGAGGTAGAAGATGACAGCCCAAGCATGCCATGCATTGTCCGGCGCGCCGGCTAGCGAGCCGGTCCATGTTTTTGGCACCGATCTGGCTGGCCGCCACGACCTGCCCAGCGCGGCGTTTGCCGTGCGCTTGCATGGTGCCAAGCCTGGTAAAGCCAGCGGCGCCAGTGGCAACTCCTTCGCCATCGCGTTTCGTGATGGTGAATGTGAACTGCTGCCCTTGAAGCAGATTGCCACCTACGTGCGCGACTTTCTCAAGCACGCGGCCGCCTGTCCTGCGCAGACCTTCGAGATCACACGTTTTGCCTGCGGCGAAAACGCCTACGCAGAAGCCAAGCTGGCGGTGTTGTTTGCAACCGCGCCAAACAACTGCCAACTGCCCGGGGTGTGGCAGCGTTGCCTCGATCGCCGGCTGCCGGCACGGGTGCTGTTGTTTGACCCCACCGCGCGCCTGCGCGATGCGGCGTGGCGCGAACGGCTGCGCCAATATTTCGAATTGAACCTGCCACTGTGGCAGGTGCCGACGGTGGAAGTGGTGAGCTTTGGCGCGGCGCGTAGTGTGGTCGCCAACGATGCGCTGGCCCGCAGCCTGGGCTTAAAACACCGCATCATCGGCGCCAACGACAGTTACTTCGGGCGCGATGCGGTGTTGGCCGCTGAAGCCAAAGCGGTCTGGTATGCGACGCACTTTTTGTCGTTATGCGATTTTGACCAAACCGCGATGCCCGGCCAGATCCGTCTGACCGGCACCGCCATTGCGGGTGGTTTGCGTTTTGCACAACTCGACGTCAACGGCTGATCGTCAAACGCGCTCCCCGGGCTGCCTACGGCGCGAGTTTTGGGCGTAGCCGATGGTGGGCGGTGGCGCGCTGCCAGGCGTGCCCGGCGCGCAACAGCAAGGCTTCTTGCAGATCCCCCGCCACCAGCTGAAAGCCGAACGGTGCACCGTCGTTATTGAGCCCAGCCGGTAAGGACAAGGTGGGTGTGCCGGACAGATCAAAGGGCGCGGTAAAACGCAGCAGGTTTGCCCAATCGTCGACCTGGCTACCAAAGGTCGAAAAATCCTCAAGGGTGAGATTCTGGCGCTGAAAGGCCGGTGCTATCACCACATCCACGCCGGCAAACAGTTGTGCGAGCTGGCCACGAAAGTTCTGGCGCACGTCGTGAGCAAGCGCATAGTCGATGCCCGACGTTGCGATGCCGGTGTCGAGCAGGCCCGCCAAACCCGGCCCGTAGTCGGCCGCCCGCGAGGGATAGTTGGCGGCGTGATAAGCGGCGACTTCGGCGGTACACAGCGGTGTCCAGGCGGCGAGCGCCGCCGTGCTCGCGGGGAAACTGACCGGCACCACCGTCGCGCCCGCTTCTTTTAAAACTGCCAGACACTCGCGCATAGCGGCGAGGTTGGCAGCATCAACTTCGCCTGCGCCGAAGTTTTCAACGATGCCTACCCGCAGGCCGCGCAGATCACCATCGAGTTTGTAGCTGTAGTCCGGCACCGGCGCGCGCAGCGCGGTCGGGTCATTGTCGTCAGCACCGGCCAGGGCATTGAGCATGACGGCGCAATCGGCGGCACTGCGCGCCATCGGGCCGATGTGATCAAGTGACCACGACAGCGCGAATACACCCGCGCGACTGACCCGGCCCCAGGTCGGCTTTAAGCCGGTAATGCCATTGGCATAAGAAGGGAAGCGTATCGAGCCACCGGTATCGGAGCCCAGCCCACCAAAACACAGTCCAGCCGCCACCGCCACGCCAGTGCCACTCGACGATGCACCACTCCAGTAGCCGGCATGGTGAGGATTAATGGGCGGCACGATGTCCGGGTGATGATGGGCAACAGCACCTTCCGTCAGTTGCAGCTTGCCGAGGATCACAGCACCTGCCGCACGCAGGCGCGATACGACCGTGGCATCCATGGTTGCCACCGGGATATCGCGCCGTACCCGGGGCATGCCAGCGGAAGTCTGCACACCCTTGGCATCGCATAGATCCTTGACCGCCAGCGGCACGCCATGCAGCGGGCCGCGATAATTATCGGCGGCGATCTCGCGTTCGGCAGTGCGCGCTTCTGCCCGTGCGCTATCCGCCATCATGCCCACATAGCTCAGCAATGTTGGATTAAGCGCGGCAGCGCGGGCCAGCATCGCCTCGGTAACGTCCACCGGCGACAACTCGCGGCTGCGCAGCTTCAGCGCCAGCTCAGTGAGCTCAAGGTAATGGAGTGGGGTGGTGCTCATGGGACAATCCTCGTGGCGCGTGGGGGATTGCACTATGTGGGCAGCTACGCGACGGAGTCAATCTCACCGTCGAAGGTGCGAATTTATTCGCCCACCGCATGCACAGCCCTGGTCTCGTGGTGCATTTTTTTCGTGCGAATGAATTCGCACCTGCCACGTTCATGCCGCGCACCTTACGTTGTCGCTTAAACGCGCTTCAAGTAACCTGCACCGTCTGTTTAAGAACAAGGATCTCCATGCCCGCTTCACGTGAAAAACAGGTCGCTGCTGCCGTGCTCGGCAACGCGCTCGAGTGGTACGACTTCGTCGTCTTCGGCATGTTGACGGTGATCATCGCCGACTTGTTCTTTCCGGGAGATGACCCCTACATCAGCCTGTTAAAAACCACGGCCGTGTTTGGTGTCGGTTTTGTCATGCGTCCGGTTGGCGGCCTCATCATGGGTGTGTACGCCGATCGCAAGGGGCGCAAGGCCGCGATGCAGGTGATCATCGCGCTGATGACACTGTCCCTGGTGACGATTGCCTTCGCGCCGACCTACGCCAGCATCGGTTACGGTGCGCCGGCGCTGATCGTGTTCGCGCGTCTGTTGCAGGGTTTTGCCACGGGTGGCCAATACGCGATCGCGACGTCCTTCCTGGTCGAAGTGGCGCCGCCCGGTCGGCGTGGCTTGTATGGTTCGATGACGCAGGTTGGCCAGGTGTTGGCGGCGCTGGGTGGGGCCAGCGCCGGTATGTTTTTGAGTGTGATGCTGACACCAGAACA
>JAYUQF010000011.1:0-6157 GCA_043756885.1 Pseudomonadota bacterium | reverse complement strand
GGGGCCTGCGACGCTCGCGGTGAAGCCCAAGCGTGGTCGTCCGCGCAAGGGTGAAGAACGTCCATCTCCACCCCCGACCCGCCTGGAGCGTCAGGCCGCGGGCATGTCTGTGCCGGCTATGCTTGATGACTTGCCGCACGCATGCGATGCGGGCAGCAAGACCAACAGCAAAGGCTTCAAATCAACGTGGATCGGATACAAGCTGCACCTGGACGTGGCCGATGGCCAGATACCCATCAGCGCGGTGCTCACCTCCGCCAGTACGCATGACTCTCAGGTCGCCATTCCGCTCGCAACGCTCAGTGCTCAACGGGTCACCAGTCTCTACGATCTGATGGACGCCGCCTATTGCAGCCCTGTGATCCGGCAACACAGCCGCGACCTGGGCCACGTACCGCTGATCGATCACAATCCACGGGGCGGGGAGAAACGCGAATTTGCCCCACATGAAGTCGAGCGCTACAAAACGCGCACGCAGGTCGAACGGGTCAACGCGCGTCTAAAAGATGAATTCGGGGCAACCTTCGTGCGGGTGCGCGGCCACGCCAAGGTATGCACGCATCTGATGCTGGGTGTGCTGGTGCTCACCGCTGATCAATTGCTGCGATTGATTACGTAGCAGGCACAGATTTACATAGATGACCGCTCCGCCGGCCTCAGGTCGTTCTTCGTCTCGACCGGATTTCGGTAAATTCGCTCATTGCGATGAGCGCAGTTATCGTAACGACCAATAAGCCTCCCGATCGCCTACCTCCTCGTTCCTTCACGGATATAAAATCGCCTCAATCAAAATTCAACGGGAATTTCGCAACTCGCTCACCAGTTAGTAGTTTCGTTGTCGTGATGAACTGGAAGTACAACTCCAAGGCGATTCTATTCGAGGCGGACGACGCCAAGGCAGGGGCGGCGATCTCAACCCCGGACGAACGGTCTGCCGGAGGCGATGATCTTGGAAGAAACGAAATCGATAGGCTGGAACACTCTCAAAAACTGCTCGCTGATTTTAGAAGTGCCCTAGATCTATTTATTCGTGCGGTGGGGTCCACGATTCTGGTGACATTGATGTGGTTTTGTTGGCCTATATTGCGGCCAGCATTCAATTTAAACTGGGATCTGTTTTCTGAAACTAAGGACTGGCGCGGCGCTGCAATTGCTTTGATTAGGATGGTTAAGTGGGAGAAGTTTGTGGGGAAACGAGCATTTCTCAAACTGTTGTCCACTGGGAGTACTGGCGGGATAGCAGCCTGGATGATCTTTGCGCCTAATCAATTGGCGGGTTGGCTAGTAGCGTTAACACGACAATTGGTCCTCTGACCGTCGACCGGGTGATTACCCTCCAGCGGACCCAGAAGCCTGCGACCGGGCCGATGACGAGCGTCGCCAGTGTCGCGCGAGATCGAAAAAGGTGACAGTTCTATTTTCGCGAATTGAAGGGCCACCAGAGCACAGACATCGATCGAGACTCATGGAGAAATAAATCCGTCCCCATTATGCCCGCGCGGTTGCTCATAAAGTCGGGTCATACGCGCGGCACAGCGCCCCGTAATGCCCAGAACCGTAGTTTGTAGCCCGCAAGAAGCGCAGCGTATTCCGGGGATCAGCATCACTCGCCAAACGTTCCTTCGCGCGGCGCGCACGCCCAATCCGCCGGTAACAATCCGTGTCTAACAGCACGGTGTAAGGTTGAATAAGGCCAATCGATAGCGCGGGGGACATGGCCATGTTTGACCGGATTGATGTGTACGTAGTTGATGTGCGCTTCTAAGTCACGCCGGTGGTGGCGCGCTGACAACGGCGCAGATCAGCGGGTGCCAGTGCGGCCCACCATGATCGCGGCGAACCAGAAACCCAGTGCACCACACAGGGCGATGGCAAACACCACCCACTGCATGACATGCACGCTGCCACTGGCGCTCCATGCGGCGGCGGTGACCAGCGGTGCCAGCGCGGTCATGATCAACATCGGCGCGCCGATCAATCCCATGGTGCGTGCCAGGTGTTTTTGTCCCAGCCATGCGCCGGGCGCGATGCCGCGCAGAATGGTCGTCACGCCATTGGCCATGCCAAATAAACAGGCGAACAGCGCCAAGGCCGGCAAGCTGGGTGGTCCGAAGATCAGGATCAAAATGGACACCGGCACCAGGCTGGTGGTCAGTGCACCCAGCACACGCAGATCCGCACGCTCTCCCAACCACATCATCATCACGCGCCCCGCAACCTGCGCAGGGCCGATGAGGGCAACAGCGGTCAGTAAGGTCGTGCTCGATACACCCAAGGCCTTTTGCGATGGCACGAGCTGGAAGATCAAGCCGGCGCCGGTCACGGCGTAAGCCGTGAACCACACCACGATGCCCCAGAACACCGGATCGTGCAGACGTTCACGCATCACCGTGTGGGCATCGTTGGTAGTGGTATCAACGTGGCTGGTGGCAGGGTGATGGGCGGGCACAAACCACCAATGTACGGGTACGCAGATCGCAACGTGGGTAAGCGCCAGCAGCAGTAGCACCGTGCGCCACGGCAGGTGTGCGAGCAGGGTTTCAATCAGGGGTATGGCGAGCGTGCTGGCAAAACCTGCGATCAAGGTCAAGGTGGTCACGGCGCGCCGTGTTTCGCTGCCGAAGTGACGGCCGATGACCATAAAGGCCGGCTCGTAAAGGATCGCCGACAGGCACACGCCCAACAGCAGCCACACGGCATAAAACATCGCGATACTGTGCACTTGCGACCACAGCACCAGCAGTAGTGCGGTAGCGGCCGATCCCAGGGTCATGAGACCGCGGCCACCATGGCGGTCGATCCAGGCGCCCACGCCGTAGGTGCATAAACCCGAGAGCAGTAGTCCGGCGCTGAGCGCGCCATTCATAAGCGTTAAAGACCAACCCAATTCCTGTTGCATGGGCAGCACGAATAAGGGGAAGCCGTAATACAGCGTGCCCCACGACACTACCTGCGCCCAACCCAGCGCCCAGATCATGGGGCCGTGGGTATAACGGCGGGAGGTTGATGCGGGGCTAGAGGTGGTGATGGGTAAAACTCAGGCAGGCGCTTTTGACTCAGTACCCGGACGGCAGAGCTGGAGACGGGAGCGGCAGACAAAATCCCATAGACACGATGTGCAGCAAGCACGGGCCATCAAGTCGGCCAGCTCAGATGCAGCGTTTTCATCGTGCGCAACTGACCGCTCTCGTAAACCGGTACGGTACCGGGTGCCACGTCGAAATTCGGGATCCGTTTCACGAACTCTTCAATAGCTACGCGGATCTCCAGCCGTGCGAGATGTTCGCCAAGACAACGATGAGGGCCGACACCAAAGGCGGTGTGTACGACTTCGGGCCGCTGGATGTCAAAGCGCTCAGGATGGGCACACACTTGCGGATCACGCGAGGCGGCAGCGTAGTTGAGCGCAATACGATCGCCCACTGCCAGCTTCTCACCGCAGACCTCGGTCGCTTCGCGCACACTGCGGCCGACGGCCACCACCGGCGCGTAAAGGCGCACGGTTTCTTCGACGGCCGTATCCATGCGACTTGGGTCCTGACGCAGGCCCGCGCGTAGGGATGGTTCGTTGGCCAACGCGAATATCGCGCCAGACATGGCGTGGGTGGTGGTGGCGAGACCACCAAAAACGACGTCCAAGGTGACATGCACTTTGTCGTCCCACGGGCACGCTTGGCCGTCGCGCTCGACACCAGCCAGGATCACATCGACGATGTCATTGCGCGGTGGCTGCAGGACGCGATCTTCGAGAAATCTCTGCAGATAGGCGTACACCCGCGCAAACGCTGCGGCGCGATCGGCAAGTGGGCCAAAGGAGTAAATGTCGATGTCCTTGAACAGTGTGGGCAGTTCTTCGATAGGTACCGGCAGAATGTGCTTGAACAATACCAAGCCCGGCAGTTGCGCCGCGAAGTCAGCAACGTATTCGCAGGATCCACGGGCAGCAAAACTTTCAACCAGTTCGGCGGCGTAAGCGCGTGCCGGGTCTTCCAGCGCAGCAACGGCCGCCGCCGTGAAATAGGGATTGAGCACCCGCCGCCATTCGGTGTGATAAGGCGGGTCGAGATCTTCGGGCAGGATGTGGATATTGCCTGCCGGCGGATCGAGCATCCAGCCATCGGCGCTACTGAAAGTGCGCCAATCCTGCGCGCAGCGTCGCACCTCGCGATAACGATTAAACACCCGATAACCGGGCCCGACTGAACTATGGGCAACCGGGCATTTGGCTACGAGGTGATCAAGTGTTTCTTCGAAGCGGGTGGCAAACACCGGGTGGTCGATATCAAAATCATCTTTGAGAAATTCCAGATCGCCGGGTTTGGATGTGCTCATGGGCGCTACTACTCCGCTGGCCTAAGTTTTTTTGCTGATCCGCGCTTCAACGCGCGGCGCCGGTCATCAAGCGCGCGATGGTACGGTGATAGTTTTGTACCGCCGCTTCGTTACGGCCGTATAGAAATTCACGATTGGCACCGGACTTGAGGCCGTCCTGAATCGTGCGGCCAACGGCGTAGTCTTCGTCACGTACTGCTTGCAAAACCATGGCACTGAAAAATTCAGAGGCCGCGCGTTGTTCGGCAGTGACCGGCGGGTTAGCCACCAGCACGGTTTGGCGCGTGATGGTGCGGGTGGGCGCGCGCCCGGGAAAAATCTGGCTGACCAGGCAATGGTCACCCAAAATGCCGGACACCGAGAGATTGGGAAAACAGTTATGGATAAGGCGAATATGTTTATCGACCTCCCATTGTGTTTCGGGCTTGTCGAGTAATTCACTGAGCGACTTGCGGCCGAAGGTCAGTCGCTGATGGGGACCATAGGTATCGAGCACCAGCAGATTGCCCACCGTCATCTGGCCGACGGTTTTGCCGTGCAGGCAATTGTGGTGGTAGGCCTCCAGATAACCATCCAGAGCCACTTTCCAACCCGGGCCATCCAATTCCCGTTGTTCGAAGATGCTCCAACTGTCGAGTTTTAAATGCTCGAGTTCGCCGCAGAAGTCACCGAGCCAGGTGTCGATATCCAGTGTTTCGCCGGGGCTGAGTATGACGAAGACCAGGCCTGCGCGTTCGGCGCAATCAAGTTCGGTCAAGCCCAGCGTGCTGTGATCAACATCACCAAAAGTTTCCGCCGCGTAGCGGCTGAGCAAGGCACCTTGATCGTTATACGCCCAGGCGTGGTAGGGACAGGTGAATACCCGTGCGTTGCCACTGCCATGCGGGCAGATCTTGGCACCACGGTGGCGGCAGGCATTCAGAAACGCGCGCGCACGACCATCTTTGCCACGCACCACCAACACCGGTACATCAAGCACCTGCATGGTGCGGTAGTCGCCGGCATGGGGGATCTCAATACTCAGTGCCAAAGCCTGGGGCAGATGTTTGAAGACTCTTTCGACCTCACGCTGATAGCGTGTTTCGTCGATATAGGCTGCCACCGGCATGGGCATGACCGCTTCGGCCTGATCGGTAGTGCCGTCGCGGTAGTGCTGCAAGGCTCGCCGTGTCAGGCCCAGCATTTGTTCGTGTCTATTCATGGCGGTGTTCGCTTAGTTGCCGGGCGCGACATAACGCGCGTGAAATTCCTGCCAACAAACCAGCGACTCGGGATAGTCAGCCGGCAGGCGTTGGCCACGGATGCTTAATCGGTTTTTGTCTTTTAAGGCACCGTGGAATTGTGTGACCGGCACGTAGTAGAGAAAATTGATAGTGCGATGGGCAAATAACCAGCGACCGTTTTCGCGCTTGTACTCATCGTTGTAGCGCATCGCCGCCAGGCTCACGACCTCGGCGGGACAGGTCTCGGCATGGCTGAGGACCAAACCAGTGGCGCGATTTTTATCGTTTTCATCGAAGTTGACCGTGTGATCATGGGTCCAGTGAAAAGCCGGCCCACGCACTTTGAACAACTCGATGAACATGGTCTCGATCGCAGCGCGCCCGCTCGCCATCATCACGCCGCTCGGCGAATCGAAGACGGCGTCGACGGTGAACAAACCGCTCAGGCGCGGCATATCGTGTTCGTCGCAGGCCACCGCATAAGCGGTGACCAATTCACTGATGACAAAGCGCGACTCAAGTTTGTCAATGCTGGCTTTTAACTGTTCAAGCTCACTCATGGTTTTTCTCTATCGTTTGTTGGTTGCACCAGCGCGCAGCAG
>JAYUQF010000010.1:0-2364 GCA_043756885.1 Pseudomonadota bacterium | reverse complement strand
GTGGCATGTTGGCGATCACCACATCGGCGCCGCGCACCAGCTGCGCCACCACCTCTTTGGCCGCCGGGTGCTTCAGATCGAGTGTAAGGCTGCGCTTGTTGCAGCCCGTTTCCATGAAAACCGCACTGGCACTGGCGCTGACCGGCCCCACAAAACGATCTTCGCCACCACCGGGTTTTTCAACGCGAATGACATCTGCGCCGAGGAAGCCCAACAGGGCGGCGCAGTAAGGGCCGGCAATGTAGCGCGAAAAATCGAGCACACGCACACCGGACAAAACATTGGCTGTGGTCATAGGGCTTCGCTCGTGGGTAAACAGGCCGACGTCGAAGGCCGGGGATGGCAGTGTAGCTAAGCGGCATCCGTGCGCGTACACCCGTTCGCGGGTCCTGGCGGCGTCGTGCAGCGCACTGCCAAGCCCAGTTGTTTCAGCGAATGATGACTCGGATCGCCTCAAACGCTTCGGCAAACAGGCTGCCACACTGCACGCCCCGCACGCGGGCCAGGCCCTCGATATATTCGGGTGCCGCGTAGCTGCGGAAGCCTTGGGAACGATACAGGCCGAGCGAATCTATCTTCCTGGTCAACTGCGCCTGGTCCAGGCACACGAAGGCCGAGTTTTCGAAGGCGGTTACGTTCTGGGGTAGCTCGTAACCGAGCAAGGTCGAGCGCTTAAAAGCGCGAAAGCCTTCGGCATAAACCGTCGCGTGGTCCTGATGGTTATCAAACGAACTGGGCAGAAATACGACGTCAGGTTTGTAGTGCTGATTGAGTTTATAAAAGCGCTCGAGGATAGCCTGACGGTTATCAGGAAAATAACGCACCGGAAAATCCCCAACCTCGATCGCATCGGGCGCTACACCGATGGCCTGCACACAGGCACGGCATTCGTGCTCAAGTACATCTGCGGGGAAACCTGCCGGCACCGATTCTTCGCAACGGCTAAGTGCCAGGTAACGGACCTCAATGCCCAGCTCGGTCAAGCGCACCATAGTGCCGGCGCAGCCAAATTCATCATCCGTATGGGCACAAAGCACCAGCACGCGCGCAACGCCAGTGAGTACCGACAGCATATCGCTCCTAAGGAGTTTTTTTTCCAGAACTTTGCCAGGGTTGCCGACGATAACCTGATCGGGCGCAACGTCTTTTAATACCACGGCGCCCAGCCCCAAGGTCGCGCCAGCGCCAATGGTGGCTTGATTCATGATGGTAACACTGGGCGCTACCCACACGCCGGCACCAATAGTGACGCTACCGCCGACCATGGTGTTGGCAATCAACACCGCATTGTTGCCCAGCACCACGTTATGCGCGACATGCACGAGGTTATCGATTTTGCAGCCTCGGCCGATCACCGTATCGCCCAAAGAGCCACGGTCAATACAGGTATTCGAACCGATTTCGACCTCGGCCTCAATGCGCACACCGCCGAGATGGGGAAAGCGCCAATAAACACCCGCTGCGTCTTTTTCGTAGCCAAAACCCGGCAGGCCGATAGTGCAGTTGCAGCCGATGCGTACACCGGCCGCGATGGTGCAGTTGGCCACAACGCTATTTGCGCCGATCAAAACGTTGTCGCCCAAGACAACTTTGGGACCGATCACACAGCCACTGCCGAGCGTTACATCGCGTCCTATTTGAGCGTCAGGAGAAATTGGGTTTTCACCCAACTTCGGCAATGCGATGTCTGACAGGTGCCAAAAAAACTGCCCGACCACGCGGATGAATGCCAGCTTGGGGTCAAACACGCGGACCACGCTGAATGCCACCGGCGAATCAATCTTGGCGCTGGCGGGCAGCAGCAACAGTGCACCGTTAAAACTGCGCCAGCGAGCCGGGTTTTTGTCCAGATTTTTGCGCGAGATCCAGGCCATCTGCCCCGCGCCGGCTTCGCCATCACTAGCGACCCCTTCCACAGGCCGCGTGTCATTGTTGATAATGGCCTCAACGAGCAATTGATTGCTCTGTAGAAATAAAAGGATGTCCGCAATTTGCGTCATGTGTTTAACCGTCATGATGGCTGAGCTCGGCAACGCCGACGCGACTGTCAGCGGCTAAGCCATGATTATCGCCTGGCGCCCAGTTGCCCTGCGCAGCTCAGGAACGTCAACTACAAAAGCCGCTGGTGACTATGCACCTGCGGTCATCGACGGCTAAGAGTACAAGAATGATGGCTGCGCAAGGTCAAAAAGTGTTAGTGCTTCTGTTCAACCGGTTTACCAACGACTCGCGGGTATTAAAAGAATGCAGCTCCCTGGCCGCAGCGGGCTACCGAGTCGAGTTGTGGGCAAGTTACGGCGCCAACCTGCCGGAGCACGAACGCATCAATGGCTTTGAGGTGCGGCGCAAATTTGGCAAGCCCGC
>JAYUQF010000009.1:0-6159 GCA_043756885.1 Pseudomonadota bacterium | reverse complement strand
ACCTGACGCGCGCCAGCGCCATCATCAATATCGCCGCCGAAACCAGCCCCGATCTACTGGTCGCACCGCGCCTGGGCACCTTCTCGCCGTGGTCGAGCAAAGCCACCGATATCGCGCGCAATTGTGGTGCGCCGGTGGCACGCATCGAACGGGTCACGGCGTGGCACTGCAGCGGCGTAACCAGCAGCCAACGCCTGCACTTACTGCCGCTCCTGCACGATCGTATGACCGAGACCGTACTGGCGCAGTGGCAGGATCTATCGCGCTTGCGCAGTGACACCACGGCGCGCCCCCTGCGGCATGTGCCACTACTTGAGTTGGGCCGCGCTGCGCTGGTTGAAGCCGATCGCACGCTCGGCCTGGCCCTGGCGGACGATGAAATCGATTACCTGGTGACCCGTTTTACTGAACTTGCGCGCGACCCCAGCGACGTCGAGCTGATGATGTTTGCGCAGGCCAATTCCGAACATTGTCGCCACAAGATCTTCAACGCCAGCTGGACTATCGATGGTATTGCCCAGGCGCTGAGCCTGTTCGGCATGATTCGCAATACCTTTGCCACCCATCCCAACAACGTGCTGTCGGCCTACCGCGACAATGCCGCCGTCACCCGTGGTTATCACGCACCGCGCTTTTATGCCGATGGCAAAACGGGTGTGTACTGCGAGCGGCCCGAAGACATTCATGTGTTGATGAAGGTTGAGACCCACAATCATCCGACGGCCATCTCACCCTATCCTGGCGCCGCTACCGGTGCGGGTGGTGAGATCCGCGATGAGGGAGCAACCGGCCGCGGCGCCAAACCCAAGGCGGGACTCACCGGCTTCAGCGTGTCCCATTTGCGCATTCCAGGCCTGCCGGCGCCATGGGAAAAACAGCGCCCCTTAAATCCGCGACTCGCCAGCGCACTCGACATCATGCTCGATGGTCCGCTTGGCGCCGCGGCTTTTAACAACGAATTTGGGCGCCCGGCGCTGAACGGGTATTTCCGCAACTTCGAACATTTTGCGCCCAACGCACAACGTCTGCTGCGCGGTTACGACAAACCGATCATGTTGGCGGGCGGCTTGGGCAATATTCGCGGTGATCATGTCGAAAAGCTGCCGATGACGGCCGATGCCGCGATCATTGTGCTCGGTGGACCGGCGATGTTGATCGGCCTGGGCGGTGGCGCGGCGTCGTCAGTCGGATCAGGTGCTATCAATGCGGAACTCGACTTTGCCTCCGTGCAACGCGACAACGCTGAGATCGAACGTCGCGCGCAAATGGTGATCGACGCCTGCTGGGCTGCCGGCGAACACAATCCCATTCTCATGATCCACGACGTTGGCGCCGGTGGTCTGTCCAATGCGATCCCGGAGATCCTGCACGATGGGGGTCGTGGCGGTGAGATCGCACTGCGCGCCATTCCTAATGCCGAACCTGGCATGGCGCCGCTGGAGATCTGGTGCAACGAAGCGCAGGAACGTTATGTGCTGGCGCTGCGCCCAGCCAATGTTGATGCCTTCGCCGCGATCTGCGCACGCGAGCGCTGCCCCTATGCGGTGGTCGGTTATGCCAGCGCTGCAGAACATCTGGCCCTGCGCGATGCCACGGCGAGCAGCGACGCTGCGCGTGCGCCTATCGATCTGCCCATGGATGTGATCTTCGGCAAAACACCGCGCATGGAACGGCATGCCCAGCATGAGGTTTGCGTGCCAGAGGTTTTTTCTACCCATGACATTTTACTGGCAGACGCAATCGACCGTGTATTGCGTTTCCCTGCCGTCGGCGACAAGCGTTTCCTCATCACCATCGGTGATCGCAGTGTGGGTGGGCTTTGTGTGCGCGATCAGATGGTCGGCCCGTGGCAGGTGCCGGTGGCCGATTGTGCGGTCACCGCCAGTAGTTTTCGCGCCCGTTGTGGTGAGGCCATGGCCGTTGGCGAACGCACGCCTGTCGCGCTCATCAATGGGCCCGCTAGCGCACGGCTTGCTATCGCCGAGGCAATCACCAATATCGCCGCGGCGCGCATCCGTTGTATTGAAGACATCGTCATATCAGCCAACTGGATGAGTCCGGCCGGTTTCGAAGGGGAAGACGCCAAGCTCTACGACATGGTGCACGCGGTGGGTATGGAGTTATGCCCGGCGCTCGGTATCAATATTCCGGTCGGTAAGGATTCGATGTCCATGCAGTCGACATGGCGCGCCGATGATGGTGATTGGCGCACAGTAGCGCCGGTGTCCTTGATCGCCTCGGCTTTTGCGCCGGTCATCGACATCGAAGCGAGCCTCACACCCTTGTTGAGCACCAACGAGGACACACTACTGGTACTGATCGATCTCGGTCGTGGCAAACAACGTCTGGGGGGATCTATTCTCGCCCAGTGTTATCAAGCCTTGGGTGATACACCGGCCGACTGTGACAGCGCGCAGGATCTCGCCGATCTATTCCGCGCGGTACAATGCCTCAACGACGCGGGTTATATACTCGCTTATCACGATCGCTCCGATGGCGGCCTGCTGGTGACTATCGCCGAAATGGCGTTTGCCGGCCGCTGCGGTGTTGAACTGGATTTGAGTTCGTTGCCGGGTCCGGACCTCGCTTGTCTGTTTGCCGA
The DNA here is from genome assembly GCA_043756885.1 of Pseudomonadota bacterium. Lineage (GTDB taxonomy): Bacteria > Pseudomonadota > Gammaproteobacteria > JADJYF01. The sequence goes on along the minus strand of JAYUQF010000009.1, from coordinate 3,557 downwards.
GGAGTTGGGCGCGGTGCTGCAGATCCGCAGCAGCGATCTCGACAGCCTGAGCGCTTATCTGCGCGACACAACGACGCTTAGCGACTGCACCCATGTCATCGGGCGCCTGCAAAGTTCGCGCAGCTTAACGATCGTGCGCGACGGGCAGACGATCTACAGCGCTGAATTAAACACGCTGCTGGCGGCTTTCAGCGCTACTACCCATGCCATGCAGCAATTACGCGACAATCCAGTGTGCGCGGATGAAGAACTCGCCGTCATTCTTGACGAGCGAGATCCAGGCTTGAGCATGCAACTGCCAAACGCCGATTTTGCGCGTCACCGTCCGCTTGTGCACAACGGACCCCGACCGCGAGTCGCTATCCTGCGCGAACAGGGTGTGAATGGTTTTGTCGAAATGGCGGCCGCCTTTGATCGCGCCGGCTTCACCGCAGTCGATGTGCACATGACCGACATCATTGCCGGGCGTCACACCCTCGAAGACATGCAGGGCCTGGCCGCTTGTGGTGGCTTTTCTTATGGTGATGTACTCGGCGCGGGTCGTGGCTGGGCTGGCACTATCGCTTTCAATCAACACGCGCGCGCGCGCTTCGAAGCGTTTTTTCAACGCCCTGATACCTTCACCCTCGGTGTCTGTAACGGCTGCCAGATGCTGGCCAATCTCGCCGACAGTATTCCGGGTGCGGCCCATTGGCCACGTTTTGAACGCAATACATCTGAACAATACGAAGCGCGCCTGGTAATGGCTGAGGTGATCCCTTCACCGTCTATCCTGACGCGGGGCATGGCGGGGTTACGCGCACCGATCGTGGTCGCCCACGGCGAAGGCCGCGCGTTATGGCCAGACGGGGTGGCCGCCGATCTGCGCAGCGCCTGTTTACGCTATGTCGACAATCACGGTGCCGTAGCGAGCCGCTACCCGCATAATCCCAATGGCTCGCCGTTCGGGCTGGCCGGCCTGTGCAGCGACGATGGTCGCGTCACCATCATGATGCCGCACCCGGAACGGGTGTTTCTGCGCCAGCAATATTCGTGGTTTCCAGCGCAGTGGCATGACGCCGAAGGGCCGTGGCTATCCTTATTCAATAACGCGCGAGCATGGGTGGCGGGTGAATGAAGCGCGTCAGCTCATGGACTGCTTGTCCGAATAAATTCGGAGCTACGGGCTGCGGCTATGAAGGACGGTAAAGAGCCGCCCGCCGGTGACAAAAGCTTTGGTGAGCTGGTGGGCAAGGTGCGCCCGCTGGTGCACAACACTATCGCGCCACAACGTGCACGCACACCACCCCGGCGGCGTCCGCCTGAGCCTGAAGCGTCAGCAACCAGACTGACACCGGCAGCGCCGGTGCTGCTGGGCAGCGATAGCCATGACGCCGCGGCCGCCAGTGACTATCACCGTCCGGGCCTGCAAAATTCAGTGTTGCGCAAGTTGCGTCGCGGCCAGTATCCGGTGCAAGACGAGCTCGATCTGCATGGACTGACGGTCATCGAAGCCGGTGTGCGTCTGGGCGACTTCTTGAGCTACGCGCGTGGCCAACGTTTGTCCTGTGTGCGCATCATCCATGGCAAAGGCCTGAGCTCACCGGGCAAAAGCCCGGTATTAAAACCGCAAGTGGCACGTTGGCTACGGGCCCATGAGGGTGTGCTGGCGTTCACGCCGGCACGTCGTGACGACGGCGGCAGCGGCGCGATGTATGTGCTGTTGCGCAGTCGCCGCGATGAGCCTTGAGTCGCGAGTGCTGGGGGCTGCTTTATTAGCCGAGGCTTTCGATCAGACATACCGCGCTGGCGGCGATGCCTTCACCACGCCCGGTAAAACCCATCTTCTCAGTGGTCGTGCCTTTGACATTGATGGCGTCGATATCAAGACCGGTATCGGCGGCGATATTGGCGCGCATGGTTTCAACGTGAGCCGAGATGCGCGGCCGCTCGCAGATCGCGACCGCGTCGATGTTGACAATGATGTAACCGGCCTCGTCTAACAATTCTTTCACCCGCCTCAGCAATACGCGACTGCTGACACCTTTGTAGGCCGGATCGGAATCGGAAAAGTGACGGCCAATGTCGCCCAGTGCGGCCGCGCCGAGCAGAGCATCACAGATCGCATGTAACAGAACATCGCCGTCGGAATGAGCAGCCAGGCCTTGCTCAAATGGGATTTCGACGCCGCCCAATACCACCAGGCCGCCCTCTTTAAAACGATGGGCATCGTAACCCTGTCCAACTCTCATTGCGCTTTGCCTCCGGCGGCAGCCCCATCCTGCGCTGCCAGAATCAGCCTGGCCAGCTCCAGATCTTCGGGATGTGTAATCTTGAGATTATCAGCGTGACCCGCCACCACCCGCGGCGTATGTCCTGCGTGTTCGATAGCCTGCGCCTCATCGGTCACCATCATGCCACTGGCTAAAGCCGCTTCCATGGCACGGGTCAAGGTACCGAGGCGGAACATTTGCGGTGTCAGTGCATGCCACAACTGCGTGCGATCAACCGTTGCGATGATCGCGCCGCTCTCGTCACAGCGTTTTAAGGTATCGCGCACTGGCACGGCGAGAATGCCGCCCACTGCGTCGTCACCCAAGGTCGCAATCATGCGATCGAGATCCAGGCTGCGCACACAGGGTCGTGCTGCGTCATGCACCATCACCCAGTCCTCGGCGGCAGCCTCAAGCGCTAGTGCGTGCAATGCTGCGAGCACCGAGTGACACCGTTCCGCACCACCGCGCACTGAACTAATTGTGCTGGGCAGGCGCGGACGTAAGGTCTCGAAGTATTCATCACCGGCGCTGATGACCACCACCACCTTTTGCATCAAAGCATGTCCGGCAAGGCGCCACAGAGTGTGTTCGAGCACGCTGCGTCCAGCGATTTCCAGATATTGTTTGGGCGTTGCTGAGCCCATGCGCTTGCCGGCGCCGGCAGCAGGAACGACGGCATATAAGGCACCGTTCATTCGACAGGTACTGCCTTAGGCAAGATCGGTTTGGGATCGCTCGGACGTGTGGGTCTGGTTGCCGGTGGCTTGCGTGGCTTAGGCGCCTCAGTCGCGGCTTTCACTGGCGGCTTGGGCGCTGATTTTGATGGGGTGCCAAGTCTTGGCTTGGTGGTTACTTCTGGCGTCGGGTTTGTTATGGGTTTGACAATTGGCGGCACCGACTGCGGCGTTGCAAGTGGCGCCGTCTGTTCATCCAGAGCATCGCTGCGCGGCAGATCACCCGGCACCAGCGGGTCAAGTGGCGGTTCCAACGGCGGCTCGGCGCCGTAACCATCGGCGCTGCCAGCGTGTTGCGGCCTGTCGTGCTCGTGATTGGGATCGGTGATGCGGAAAAATACTTCGCCACGTTTGATCATGCCCATTTCACTGCGCGAACGTTCTTCAACCGCCTCCAAGCCCTGTTTTAAATCCATCACTTCCGCCGCCAGAGAACGATTGCGCTCCTTCAAGCGTGCGATCTCGTCCTTCTGCTCGGCCACCGACACCTTGAGTTTGTTAACGTCATGTATACCACCGCGGGTGACCCACAGCGCGTACTGCAGGTACATCGTAAGCAGCACCAGGA
>JAYUQF010000008.1:0-2370 GCA_043756885.1 Pseudomonadota bacterium | reverse complement strand
ATACGAGGTCACGGCTAACCGTGCCATCAACGACCCCACGCCGAGCGCAGTTCGGGCCACGCTGCTAGACGGGTGCGAACACACCAGTGCCTATCCGGCCTCTTACCCAGCACGGTCATCCTACCGCTCCCGATGTTCCTTGCGCGACAGCGCGGTGAATCTCATCCTCGGCGGCTGCTAGACAGGCACGGATCCTAAAAACGGCGGTTAGCCACGGAGAACACGGAGGTAATGCCAATTCTGCGTGCTTCGTTTCGGCTCTCCGGATGGGTGAAGGAGGCATTCAAGGGATCCGATTATTTATCTCTGTGTTCTCTGTGATCAACTGCTTCTTCCAGATTGATGGCTAGCTAAGCGTCGTCGTCTTTGTATACTGCCATCCACCGCCACCATCATTCAGCCGAATGTCCCATGTCGTCAGATCTATTCGACGAGCCCACCAAGGCCAAGCGGCGCCGAGCTGTCGCGAAAGACCAAGGCAACGCCGGGCGTCTGCGCTTCGGCGATGACTGGAACGCGATCACGATCATCGCGCTGTCGCAGAGCAATCCATTAAAAGCCATCGCCGAGTTCGTCGAGAACCGCATTGATGCCGGTGCCCGTCAAATTACAGTTGTGCGCGGCCGCGAACGCGGTGAGCACTATCTCGCGGTCACCGATGACGGCACGGGCGTGCCGCGCAACGACGAGGGCATCCCCGATTTTCGCTATGTGGCGACGCACATTTGCGATTCCATCAAACGTCGCCTCAAGGCCACCGGCAGCAGGGGATTGCAAGGCGAATTCGGTATCGGTTTGTTGAGCTTCTGGACTGTTGGCGAAGAGCTGACTCTGACCAGCACCGCCAGCGACGGCAAGACCTACCAGATGCATATGAAGAAAGGCGACCCCGGCTATCGCGTGGCAGAAGCGAGTGTTATTCGAGCGTGCCGGCACCGAACTTCGGATCTCGCCACTATTGCCCGGCGTGCGTCAACTCAATGGCGAGAAGATCCAAACCGCGCATTTCGGCGGGAGCGAGCGCCGCCGCGCGGCATCACCCTACCATCCCGGGCCGATGACCCCGGAATTTCACCGGACCGCGGCACCGACACCTTGCTCCGAGCGTTTCCTGTCGCAAGATATCGACCTTTGGGCCGCCCTTCGCGCGTGACGCCGTGCTGGGTGTCAGGCCAGCCTCGTGCCCATGGTGAGTATGGGATCTCCCGTCAGCCTGGTTGCTTGCGGCCCGCTAATGTTCTTTGCGGCATCGCGCGGGCGGCCGGTATGGAGGTTGAGGTCGCAGGCTCAGCTCGTCGGGGTATAGGCAACATAAAATATCTTTTCGATTGCTCCGACGCGTCCACACACTGTCCCGGCGTCTCACGTATTTTCGACACCACGCCGGTGCCGGTCATTGCCATGGCATTGCGTGGTTTGTGGGGTTCGTTTTTTTCGCGCAAGGATGGCAAGGCCATGAGTCAGCCGTGGCGCTTGCGACCCTTGCGACGGATAGCCTTGGTGATCGACGCGCCGGTGGCGGCGCATGACGCGTCACCGGCGGTTTTGCAGGAAAAAGTATTGGCGTTGCGAGGCGCTTGGAAGTGAAGGCGAGCGCACACTGGCTTTGCCCCTCACCCTGAAGTTTATTTTCGGGGGTGAGAGGCAAACATCAGCCAGCCTTGAACCTACACTGCCAATCGGTAAGTTTTGCCATCACGCACGATGCGCCCACCGACCGGATCGGCGAAGTGTGTACCTAACACCATCACCGGCTTATCAGCGTAACGTTCGAGAAAAGCTTGGCGGGTGGCGACCGCAGCAGGGCTGTCATTGTCAAAAGGTGTTACCCAGTCGGGCCGCGCGATCTGACAGGGGTGATGCATCATGTCGCCCGTGATGATCGCCTCTTCACCTTTGGAAGCGATATGCACACTGACATGGCCCGGGGTGTGACCAGGGGTCGATTCAAACCACACACCTGAACCCACCTGATGATCCGGCTGCACGAGATCGACCAGACCGGCATCAAATACCGGCTGCACCGATTCGGCAAACACCGGGCCGAAACCATCTTCCAGATGCTCCCAATGTTTGAATTCTGATTCGACCATCAGATAGCGGGCGTTTTTGAACGTCGGTACCCATTTGCCGGCGACTTTTTTGGTATTCCAGCCGACGTGATCAACGTGCAGGTGAGTGCAGATCACCGTGTCGATGGAATCGGGGTCATGGCCTAATGCTTTGAGATTATCGAGGAAGGGCCGTTGCATGTTTGCCCAGGCCTCCATCGCGAGATTTTTGTCGTTGCCGATGCAGGTATCGACCACCATCTTGCGATCGGGTGTCTCGATGATCATCATCTGGATATTCAAGATCAGCTTGTCATCT
>JAYUQF010000007.1:0-2377 GCA_043756885.1 Pseudomonadota bacterium | reverse complement strand
TATCCCCTGCGGCACGACGATAAGTTACGGTGAACTGGCCAAACGCATCGGCAATCCTGCGGCCTCGCGCGCGGTAGGGCTCGCCAATGGCGCCAATCCAATTGCCATAGCGGTGCCCTGCCATCGTGTGATTGGCGCTAATGGCAACCTGACGGGCTATGGTGGCGGCCTGGAACGTAAGCGCTGGTTGCTTCAACACGAGGGTGCTTTGTTGTTGTGAGAGCAGCGAGCACGGCAGCAGCCGTACTCGCCAAAGTCAGTCAACTTATGCCGGTACGCGCTTGGCTTCGTAGACCTGTTCGTCGGGACGCACCATACGCGCAGCAAACTCATCGATGGTATGGGGCCACTGGGTCACGATGCGCCCTGATTTGGCGCTGTAGTAGTTGCCGCAGTTGGCCGCCCAGACATCCACCGCCTTGATTTCTTTTTGCATCGCATCGTTGTAATCGCGTTCAACTTGCGCACGCAAATCGATGAAGGCCAACTGCTCGCGCTCAAGACGCTTGATCTGCTTGAGCACGTAGTCGATTTGGATCTCGAGCATCGAGATGATCGAACCATTATTGGTGTTTGGCCCATAGAGCATGAAAAGATTTGGAAAACCGCTGGTGGTGATGCCTAGATAAGCTTGGGCACCATCACTCCAGGCATCGTCCAGACGCACACCCTGGCGCCCGACAACTTCAATCGCCGAGAGGTATTGGGTGACCTTAAAACCCGTCGCAAGAATGACGGTATCCACTTCGCGCTCGACACCGTCAGCTGTAACCACACCCTTGGAGCTTAAACGCTCGACCTTTTCGGTCACCAGTTCAACCTGGGGCAGGTTAAATACCGGGTAGTAAAGATTGGAAAACAGCGGGCGTTTGCAGCCGAAGGGATGGTTTGGCACCAGCTTTTGGCGCAGCGCCGGGTCTTTCACCACCGCCATATTGTCCAGCGCGAGCTGGGTATATTCCTTCTGCTTGGCGGGGTCACTGAACAGGATGAATTCGTTCAGCTCTTTATAGATCTGCGCGCGTGATTCGTGGATGGCGTTCGGGTCTTGGGTGAAGAGTGCGAGCTGCTCGGTGGTATAGGGTGTGTCGTCCTTGGGCGCGACCCAGTTGGCGGTCCGCTGAAAGATATGCAGCTTGTTGGTTTTGTGGGCTATCTCAGGAATAAATTGCACTGCGCTCGCGGCGCTACCGATTACAGCGACACGTTTACCACGCAAGTCATGGCCGCGATCCCAGCGCGCGGAGTGGAACAGGGTGCCACCAAATTCATCGAGTCCACCAAAGTTCGGCATTTCCAATTCGTTGAACATGCCCATGCCGCTGACCAGGATAGGTGCACGGAACAGTTGGCCATCGGTTGTTTCGACGCTCCAGCGGGTGTCCTTATCCGACCAGCGCGCGGAGCGCACCTGATGTTCAAAACGGATATAGGGCTTGATGCCGTATTGGGTCGCAACAAACTCAAGATATTCGAGGATCTCGGCCTGGCCGGCAAACGGCCGCGACCAGTCGCGCTTCAATTCGAAAGAATAAGAGTACAGGTGCGATTTAACATCGCATTCGGCGCCCGGATAACGGTTATGCCACCAAGTGCCGCCCACACCAGCGGCTTTTTCCAGCACCACAAAATCCTGGATGCCGGCTTCGAGCAGCTTAATTGCGGTGCACATGCCACCGGGGCCGGCGCCGATCACAATGATGCGGTGGTCGTGGGTTTGTGCCGTAGCCATCTTGGAATTGTCTCCTCGGTAATCGGGTTTTGGTTGGGCGTGATGGTAACAAGTGTCGCGTTATGCGTTGATTCCCCGATGGACAAACACTGCGCAAAATAACGAAGGGGCCCGCAGGCCCCACTTCAGGCAAAACGAGAAACGCGCTTAGTCGCGCGCAAGTTCCAGCTTGAGGGCTACCACGTCGGCGCAGCTACCGAGGATCACGGGCACACGCTCATGCAGGGAATTGGGCGCGAAGTCGAGGATCTCGCCGCTGCCGGTGCTGCCGCAACCACCGGCCTGTTCGAGGATGAATGCCATCGGATTGGCTTCGTACATTAAACGCAGCTTGCCCTGCGGTGCTTTGGCGGTGGGTGGGTAAAGGAAGATGCCACCTTGCAACAGTACGCGGTGCACATCGGCGACCATCGCGCCGGCATAGCGGCTGCCGTAACCCTGTTGACGACATTGGGCCAGGTAACGGCGATAACCAGCGGGGAAACTGTCGAGGTTGGCTTCATTGACGCAATAGGTTTTGCCGCGGGTCGGTATCTGCAACTGCTGGGCAACCCGCACAAAATTACCGACGTTGGGCTCAAGCACAAACATGTCGACACCCCTTCCTAAGGTCAGCACCAATACCGTTGCAGGCCCGTACAGCAC
>JAYUQF010000006.1:0-6195 GCA_043756885.1 Pseudomonadota bacterium | reverse complement strand
GCGTTTCGCCGGCAATAGCGTGCTATTGCCAAGAAATGCAACGCCGCTGCGGCCGCTCACGAACGGCCGAATGTAGAGATAATATTGACCAGGGTCCTTAGTGCAAACGAAGGTGACTTAACGCACAGGTGCGGGTAATGCACGCTCATCGCTGGTGCAGCGCCTCAGCGCACCCCCAGAATCCAGCCCTCAAGTTGTGCGCGGCGGCGCTCCGGCAAGGTGAGTGGCGGGTTGAAATATTCCCGTAACGCGCCGAGCACGTCCATGTCGCGCAACCACATCGCGCAAGCATAAGCATCCTGCTGATCGGCCGTGCGCTCGAGGTTGGCATAACGACGACGAAACATCGATGGATAGATCTCAGCCACGACTGAGCGACCGGGTTTTATCTCAAAACCGTCGAAGGGCCAGAAGTGCGTACGCGCCCGCACCCGTCGGTCATCACGCAAGGCTTTGAGCCAGGGAATGCCGGCGTGGGTGGACTTCGCGACGGAGCCTTGCATATCAAACTGGAACACGCTTTTTGCCGACGGGGTCCAGCGCTCACACAGCCGCAGTTCATCGGACGTGCCACTGGGTGGATCCTGGTCGCGCACAAAATCGACATACATATGATCGCGGGTGGTCGGCCAGTGGAAATGGAAGTGCCGTAGAAATTCGTCCCAGCTGCCGAGCTTGTGGCGCTCCATATAAGTCATCGGCAAAGCAAAGCCGTGATCCACACCAATGACGCAAGGCTGTTCGCGCAGCAAGCGCTCGCGCATGAAGCGTGCAACTTCCTTGCGACACCAGTTCCGTGCGCCGTTATCAAACGGCACCACGGGCGTCGCTTCGTGCGTACCGTCGGATTCGTAAACCTGCAGAGCGCGCAGACGTGATACCGGTGCCTCGGCGCCGGAATAATCGATGCCGATATAACGTGCGAACAGGGCGTGGGCCGTCATCGTTTGCGGCCTGGCAAATCACCGACCGCGGCCGTCAGCGCGGCGTGCAAGCCGTGCACCTCATCATCGTGAATCTGTAGCTCGTGCAAATGTTCCGCCAGGCGAGTCAGGTATTCGCGATTGCTGCCGCTCGGTCCGACGGCGTGGGCAATTTGTTGGATCATGGCGGGCAGTGGCGCAGGGCCGACAAAGCTTGGATTGTCTGGTGCGGCGACATAGGTGATAGCCGTCGTGCGTTCACCGTCTTCAAATTCGAGTTCCACCGGCATGCGCGTATAACCGTTGCGCTCGCGATAATCGAGTTCGGTAACGATGGTCTGCCACTGATCGAGGGGGGCGCAAAAAGCCAGTCCCCAACAGATAGCATCATCGTCGGCCACCAAGGTCACCACACGACCTGGGGCCTCGGGCACACCCCGATGATCCGGCGAAGCCTGCCAGAAACGACGGCACCAGCCACGCACTGCGGCCTTGCGCGCGCGCTCGTAAGTAAACGCCGGCCGCCAGATCAGCGAGCCGTAGCCGAATATCCAGTTCATGATGCTTTCGATTGTATAACGCGTTATGCGCATGGGGATCTTTCGGAGGCCGCGTGGGGCACGCATGATTTATCGCCACGCTTAAGCGTTGGCACGATGGCTATTATGATACAGGCCTAAACCCCGCGCAGCGCCGTTGCGCGGTGTATGAGGAGTGTTGTTATCCATGCTTGTAATCGGTCACCGCGGCGCCGCCGGCCATCGCCCTGAAAATACCCTGGCGGGCCTGCGCTATGCACTGACGCTGGGTGTTGATGCGGTCGAAATAGACGTACAAATGTTAAACGGTGCGCTGATCGTGCTGCACGACGACACCCTTGAGCGTACGACCAATGGCCATGGTCGCTTCAAGGCCATGGCACTTGACGCGTTACGCACGCTGGACGCCGGCGCTGGTGAACGTGTGCCCTTGTTAGAGGAAGTGATCGCGCTCATACGTGGACGTATTGGCCTTAACATCGAAGTCAAAGAAGCGGGCATAGCTAGCCAGGTGATCGATTGTGTGCTGGCCGCTACCGCTGATCTGCCAGCTTGGCGGGCACGTATTTTATTATCATCTTTTGACGTTGAGACCAGCACTGAGCTGGCCCGCCTGCGTGGCACCATGGGCTTTGGTTTGTTATACGAAGAAGCTTTCGAGCCTGCCCTCACACGCGCGCTGAGCTTAGGCGCAAAATCGTTGCATATGTCGCTGGACACGCTTGATGCCACTGCCGTGGCACGCGCGCATAAGCAGGGATTGGAGGTGTATATTTATACCGTTAATACCCATGAAGACATCGCGCGTTGCCGCGCCGCGGGTGTTGACGGTGTATTTTCCGACTATCCCGAGCGAGTCATCGCAACCCAGCATGCAAACTCATAGTCGCGTCACAATGCCGCGCTCGCCCCAGCCCTTATGAGTTGTATCCTCGCGCTCGATCAGGGCACTACCAGTTCGCGTGCCGTGCTGTTTGATCTGAACGGGCAAGTGCTGGGGCTGGGCCAACAGGAATTTCCGCAGATCTATCCCCAGCCGGGTTGGGTCGAACACGATCCGCGAGTGCTGCGTGATACTCAGGTTGAATGTGTACACCGCGCACTCACTGCCGCGGGCAGAAGTGCTCATGAGATCAGCGCCATCGGCATCACCAATCAACGCGAAACCACCATCCTGTGGGATCGCCGCACCGGTGAGCCCATTGCCAATGCCTTGGTATGGCAGGACCGACGCACGGCGGCTTTATGCGCAGCGCGCAGTGGTGGTGAAGCCGAAGCACTGATCCGCGAGCGCACCGGCCTGCTGCTGGATGCGTATTTTTGTGCTTCGAAAATTCGCTGGCTGCTCGACCAGGACAGCGGCTTACAAAGCCGTGCCGAGCGTGGTGAGCTGGCGTTTGGCACCGTCGATAGCTGGCTGATCTGGCATCTGAGCGGTGCCCGTGTGCATGTCACCGACGCCACCAATGCGTCACGCACCCTGCTTTACGATATTGAGCGCGGTGATTGGAGCGATGAGTTGCTGGCGCTGTGGAACATCCCGCGCGCGCTGTTGCCGCAAGTTGTCGATAGCAGTGGCGTCTGCGCTACCACCTCGTTATTCGGAGCCGAGATCCCCATCGCCGGCGTAGCCGGTGATCAGCAGGCCGCCTTGTTCGGTCAGGCCTGCTTCATACCCGGCATGGCCAAATGCACCTATGGCACGGGCTGTTTTGTTCTGATGACCACGGGCCGCCAGCGGCCACGTTCAACCCGCGGTCTGGTGACAACGGTCGCAACCCGCATCAAGGGCATCACCGAGTATGCACTGGAAGGCAGTGTGTTCATGGGCGGCGCTATCGTGCAGTGGTTACGCGATGGGCTTGGCATCGTGAGGCACGCCGCTGATATAGAAGCCTTGGCAGCCAGTGTCGCCGACAGTGATGGCGTGGTCCTGGTGCCGGCATTCACTGGCCTCGGCGCGCCCCATTGGGATCCCGCTGCGCGCGCGCTACTTATCGGCATGACGCGCGGCACCACCCGCGCTCATATCGCGCGCGCGGCGCTCGATGCCATTGCCTGGCAGGTCGCCGATGTTGGCACTGCAATGTCCGCCGATGCTGATCTCAAGATGCGTGAGTTACGCGTCGATGGCGGCGCCAGCGCCAATGATCTGCTGATGCAAATCCAGGCTGATGTGTTGGGCGTGTCTATCGTGCGGCCGCGTAATCAAGAGTGCACAGCCTTTGGCGCAGCCCAGCTCGCCGCGCTCGGCATCGGCCTGTATCGCGATCGCGATGAACTGGCCGCGGCCTGGCAGGCCGGCGCACGCTTCGTGCCACAAGCACCCGCTGCGCGCATCGCGGCCAGTCGCCAAACTTGGCAGCGCGCCATAAACCGCGCACGCGGTTGGGCACAATAAACCATGCAGCGTGCATCCTTTCTCGCCAGTGCCACGCGGCGACGTTTGCCCTACGACGTCATCGTTATCGGCGGTGGCGCTAATGGCGCGGGCATAACACTTGATTGCGCCAACCGGGGTCTGGAAGTGTTATTGCTGGAACGCGCCGCTTTTGGCAGTGGCACATCCTCGCGCAGCAGTAAGCTCATTCACGGTGGCATCCGTTACCTCGCCCTTGCACAGTTCGGCATGGTGCGCGAAGCCCTGCATGAACGTGCGCTGCTGCTGCAAAATGCACCGGGTCTGGTCACGCCCCTGCCGTTCATCATTCCGGCCGCAACACGTTTTGAGCTGTTTAAATTTGCTGCGGGGCTCAAGCTCTACGATTGGTTGGCCGGCGGCCACAAGCTCGGCGCCAGTCGGGTATTAAATACCACCGAAACGCGGCGCCTGGTGCCGCAGATGGGGCGCGCACCGCTGGCGGGTGGCGTGCTGTTTACCGACGCGCAGTTCGACGATACACGCCTGCTGTTTGCGATCTTGCATAGCGCGGCCGCGCGCGGCGCAACCTTGCTCAATCACATGGAAGTTGTGGGCTTGTCCGGCAACGGGCGCCGCCATCTGCGAGCCGTGACAGCGCTTGATGCCATCAGCGGCCAGCATCACGAATTTGAAGCGCGGGTGGTGATCAACGCCACCGGCGTGCATGGCGACGCCGTGCGCCGCCTGGCAGATCACAACATCAGCGCCGAAGTCCTGCCTAGCCAGGGCACTCATCTTGTCGTACCGCGGCGTTTTTATACCTCCGATCACGCGCTGGTGCTGCCGCGCACACCCGATGGCCGCGTGATGTTTGTCATCCCCTGGCATGGCCAGGTGTTGTTGGGCACTACCGACACCGCACTGACAAAATTTGAAGACCCGCCGGTGCCCTTGCAGCAGGAGATCGACATGATCCTGGCCGTCACGGCTCGCTACCTGCACCGCGCGCCGGGACGCGCCGATGTACTGAGCAGCTTTGCCGGCGTGCGCCCGCTGGCGGCAGCACCGGGCAGTGCGCGTTCGTCAAAAATTTCGCGGGAGCATGCCATCACTATCGACAACTCGGGCCTGGTGAGCGTGAGCGGCGGCAAATGGACAACCTATCGGCGTGTGGCAGAGCAGTGTCTGGACGAAGCGATAAAAAGTATCAGCCTGCGTGGCTCAAACGCCCGTACCGAGCAGCTCTCGTTGTTAACACCAGAGGATCAACGGGCAGGTGTTGATGCGCTGGGTTTCCCCGCCCGGGGTCTGGCTCAATTGACGGCCGAGCAGCCGGCCCTGGCCGCGGCTCTGCATGAAGCTCTGCCCTATAACGGCGCCCATTTTGCCTGGGCGGCGCGTGCCGAAATGGCCATAACCGTGGCCGATGCGCTCGCCTACCACAGCCGCGCCCTCTTCATAGACGCCCGCGCTGCGGCGGACATTGCACCGCGCGTGGCTGCCATCATGGCCGCTGAACTTGGTCATGATGGGCAGTGGATCGCGCGCGAAATTGCCCACGCCCGCGATGTCGCCGCCCGTTTTATCCTTACTCCCACTCCAGTTCGCGAAACGCGCGGCTGACGTTCAGACTATGGGCACGTTGCGTGAGCTGCCATTGAACCAGCTCGTGGGCGGCGATCCTGCCTTGGACATCCTCCGCCAGTTTGCCCTGGGCGAGCGCAGCGCGGGTTTCGCTCAGCAGCGCGTTTAAATAGGCAACTTCAGCGCGCGCCCCCGCTGGCCAATCACTATCAAGCGGACCATGGCCGGGCACAACGTGCGCGTAGTGAAGCCGGGTATTGGCGCTCAACCACGCCAACCAGCCGGTCAGGCTGCCGTCCAGCACCGGCAACCGTTCGCGAAATATCAGATCACCGGCAAACAAGATCTGACTCTGCTCATCCAGCACGGTCAAATCAGTGCCACTGTGTGCGCTCGGTTCGGCGCGCAATAGAAGGCTGCGTCCACCCAGATCGAGACGCTCTTCGCCCGCAACAGTCCGCGTGGGCGCAATGATGCGCTCAGCCTGGCCGGGCCCGCCGAGCTCCGCGGCAAACGCAGTAGCAAAATAATCACGACTGTCCGCCAGTGCGTCGGCCAGATTTTGATGGCCGATGAACTCGGTAGCGGGCGCAACAAAAGCCGCATTGCCCAGCACATGATCAAAATGCACGTGGGTATTGATGACATAACAGATTGGTTTATCAGTGATAGCGCCAATCGCGGCGAGCAAAGCCCGCCCGGTCGCCAATCCGCCGCCGCTGTCGATCACCGCCACACAGCGTGTGCCGATCACCACGCCCAGATTGGCACTATCCGCGCGCGCCGG
>JAYUQF010000005.1:0-2379 GCA_043756885.1 Pseudomonadota bacterium | reverse complement strand
CGTCCGCATCCAGTGGCGCCCCTTGCTCCATCATGCTGCCAATAATCCGCGTGCCAAAGGCGTAGCTGAATTTTTCAGCATCGGACTCCAGCGCGGTGCCAACTGCCAATACGGTGGTGGTGCCTAAGGCCAAGCCGGCGGCGATAAAAAAGCGTTTCATGAAGTGCCCTTGCGCAAAATCAAATAGGCGCCGATTTTCCCACACCCGTCGGGATCTTGATACGTAGTCGCCGCGCTTGGCATTCATGCCGCCTGAACGAAGATGCGCGCCGGGTCAACGTGATGAGCGATCTGAGCCGTGCACCACTCAAGCATCGCGTCAGCGTCGTGGCCGTAGGTGTGCAGCCCGTGGCGTTCGCTGCAGGCGAGCGCAAAAAGGCGTTCATCGGGATAAAGCCGCGCGATCGTGCGGGCCTGATCACGCGGTAAGCGCAACACACCGACGGTTACCGAATGCAGCAAAGCGCCATTTACAGCGGCGAATACCTGGTCGAAAAACGCACTATGTACGGCTTCAAAATTGGCCACCGGCAACAGCGGGTCGAAGCGCAATCCAATGGGCCAACCGTGTTGCTGGAGGCGGGCAATGGCGGCCAGCCTGACAGCCAGACTCGGTGTGCGATGTTCGAAGGCGTCGACCACGGCAACCGGGCTCAGGGAAAATGCGCAGACACAGCGTGCCAGTGGTGCCATCGCCAGCAGGCTGCGGATCTGGCTGCTTTTAGTGCGCAGTTCCAACCAGAGGTCGGGGATTTGGGCACAGGCGGGCACAAAGGTCTGCGCAAAACCCGTGAGCGGCTCCAACGCCAGGCTATCGCAGTCGTAGCCAGAGAACAGCCAGCAAGTTTGTCCATTGCCTGCAAACTGCGCGCGGATGTCGGCGATGAAGTCTTCGTAGTTTACGAACAGGACATAGTGAGCCGAGCGGAACATGCCCTGTAAAAAGCAGTAACGACAGTCGTACAAACAGTTCAGCATATGGGAAAAATAATAGGCCGGGGCTGGGGACAAGCCATAAGCCGTTGGCACGGGTAACAGTCGACGACCGTGCTTGGCAGCCAAGATAAGGGCGGGTCGCGCCTTCTGCAGGCGGAAATTCTGATTGTGGCGATTGAATATCTCGCCATAGCGCTCGCACGCAATAACTTGCCGTGGTTTAACCCGCGCCAGCACCTGGGCTGTGCGCGGATGCTCGGCTACCTCCCGTTCGACATAAACTGTATCGATCACGGCAGCGGCAGGTTATCCACGATAGTGCGCAAGCGTGTGAGCATATCGCTGCTGCTGCGTGGTTCGCCGAGCTGCGCCGGGTCGAAAGCCCCTGGTCCGGCTAATAACGTGTGCCGCTGCAGGAGTTGGCGCAATTGTGTGGTCTGGGTGTGGGTGAAGTGCCAGCGTGTCAGTAGCGCCGCAGCGTTGCTGTCATCGCTGGTCAGCGGCAGTCGCGCAGCCACTTCACGCAGGCAGGCGATCACGTTCAGCACCGTCGGTAACGCACCGTGCATCAAAGCATGCACGCGACCTCGCTCAATGCCATCAACACCACTTTCGACGTTGTCCGAGATCACTTTGACCAGCTGCACGAGGTCGCCGGCTGCAATGCGGCTGGTGGCCGCCATGAAACCGGCGGCTTCCATGTCGCATAGCGCGTCCGGTGGGTAGTCGGCCACGGCGTGATCATGGGTGATCAGCTCGGCCACGGCGCAAGGTGGGGTGAATAAAAGGCTCGGATACCAAGCCCCGTCGCGACCATGGTGGCTCACACGCGCCACCAGCAGTGGCGTGCCGAGACGATGATAACGATGACCAGCAATGCCAAGATTGAGCCAGATATCATCGCCACGGGCCTCGTGCAGACCCGCCGCGTAACCTACTGCTGCCGCACTGGCATGGCTGCCAATTCCCGAGATCACAACTCGCATAGGATATTCACCGAACACCCGTAACGGCCGCTCACGGGCTGGCTTCAAGTGGTAATGATCAATCAGCGCCTGGGCTTCACTGGCCAGTGCGCAGATCACGGTTACGCCTGCCGCAGAGCTCACGCCCGGGCATCCACTTTGGCTTTTGATCTCACTGCGGCTGTGGGATGAAGCCAAAACGTTCGGCGACCTGCGCGCGACATAGCGTGGTGAGGGGCAGACGTGTTTGCTGCCACTGGAAAGTGCGTGCCGTACCGAGCTCGTCCCACTCGATCAACGCCTCGCAGGCGGCCAGATCGCGATCATCGAGCATCCCGATACCGAGTGCGGTCAGCAATAGAAGATTACCGTCGTCGTCGAGGTACACGGCGCGCAAGTCCTGTGTTTCGAGGCCACTATGGGTTGTAAACGACTGGTGCGGCTGCCAGCGGTAAATCCAAGGTGTGTAGTCCAGTGC
>JAYUQF010000004.1:0-2383 GCA_043756885.1 Pseudomonadota bacterium | reverse complement strand
CGATGCGAGACTGCATATCTTTGATGGCGTTATAGGTGGGATTGAGTTCCATGACGGCCTGCAGGTGTTAGTTAAAAGGCGCCGGCATTGTAACGGCTGCATGGGTTATGACCAACCGCGAGCAGCTCATATCGCCGCCGCGTAGTCGACAACCAACTGCACAGTCTCGATGCCACCATAGTCGTTGACGTCAAGTTTGTAGACCGCGTGGATGGTCTGCGCTTTGGCAAACCACGCTTCGCCGGCGGCACCAAAAGCAATCGCGGCCACCGTCGCACGTCCATCTTGTGGCGCCAACACCAGGCGTGCATGTTTGCCACCCACCACACGGCGGTCTTCGATACGAAACTGACCTTCAAAACGCGGCTCGGGAAAACCCTGTCCCCAGGGTGTGATGCTCGCAAGTTCGCGCGCGAGGGTGAGTGAAAATTCACCCATCGCCAGCTCGCCATCCGTGTCGATACGCCGCTCACGCGTTTGCGCGTCGAGCAAGCTCGCCACTTGGGTGGCAAAAGCGGCACGAAAGGCCGGCAAATCATCCCGCGCCAGTACCAAACCTGCGGCCATCGCATGGCCGCCAAACCGCGACAACAACGCCGGGTGTTGAGCTGCCACGGCGTCGAGTGCATCACGAATATGCACGCCGGGAATAGACCGCGCCGAGCCCTTGATGGTGCCCGCATCGGCTGGGGCAAACGCAATGGTCGGCCGATGAAAACGATCTTTGACCCGTGCGGCGACGATGCCGATGACACCTTGATGCCAGTCTTCATCAAAAATGCAGAACGCCGCCGGCAGCTCGCGCGCCACCTGGTGCCTGAGCTCTGCTTCGATACTTTCAAATGCGGTTTCGCGCATCACATCTTCGAGCTCGCGCCGCTCACGATTGAGCGCATCCAATTGATCAGCGATAGCCGCGCAGCGATCGGCATCGTTACTGAGCAGACATTCAATACCGAGTGACATATCGGCCAGTCGCCCCGCTGCATTCAGACGTGGCCCGACCGCAAAACCCAGATCACTGGCGGTCAGACGCGCGCGGTTGCGTCCACCCACGGCGATCAAAGCACTAATGCCCGGCTGGCATTGGCCTGCGCGTATGCGCGCCAGACCTTGGGCTACCAGCCGGCGATTGTTCTGATCCAACGGCACAACGTCGGCCACCGTGCCCAATGCAACCAGATCGAGCAGAGTCGCGAGATTGGGTTCGACGATGCCCCGCGCGCTGAACCAGCCCTGTTCGCGCAAATGGGTGCGCAGCGCACTCATCACGTAGAAAATCACGCCCACACCGGCCAGACACTTACTCGGGAAATTATCGTCAGGCAGATTCGGATTGACGATGGCGTTAGCCAGCGGACGTGTTGCACCGGGCAAATGGTGATCGGTGATCAATACCCGTATACCGTAACCGCGTGCGCGCGCTACGCCGTCGATACTGGAAATGCCGTTATCAACGGTAATGATCAAACTGGGCTGCCGCAGGGCGGCGAGATCGACGATCTCCGGCGTCAAGCCATATCCATATTCAAAACGATTGGGCACCAGATAACCAACATCGGGTGCGCCCAAGGCACGCAATGCGCGCAGCGCCAGTGCGGTGCTGGTCGCACCGTCGGCGTCAAAATCACCGACCACCAGAATATGCCCACCCTCGCCCATCACCTGGGCAATGAGGCTGACGGCGGCAGCACAACCGCCCAGTTCACTGGCCGGCAACAAGCCCTTTAACGAGGTGTCGAGCGCGGCGGGTGCCGTGATGCCGCGTGCCGCCAATACACGGCGGGTGACCGCATGCAATTCCGCCGGCAGGAATGCATTACCCGGTACGGCTCGCCGCACGATACGTGGCGGCGTTAAGGCGCTCATAGGCGTGAGCGGCAGGTCAATTGGTGACCCGCTCATCGGTGCCGCAACACTTCTTGAACTTCTTGCCGCTGCCGCAGGGGCACAGGGCGTTACGCGGGGTCTTGGACGCCGCTGCAGGGATTGGCGCGGTGGCGGAGAAATCGACTTCACGCGCATCGGGTCCGTCGTCTCGCTCACCACGGAAAAACAAATCAATCGCCTGCACCGCCACCATTACCGCGTCGAAGGCGGCGTCGACGTCTTCAAATTCCTCTTCGATGTCGTCGTCGTCGCCCATGCCAAGCACATTCAGCGCCGTGAACCACTCCGCTTGCTCTTCCATCAGGGCCGCCCAGGTATCGCGATCAAACGAAGTGCCGAGCAGAAATCCAGCGCACCATTCCGACACGCCCCATTGCGCACCGCGTAGAAATACCGGAACCAGCGCCGGACTCTCTTTGGCGATCTCGGCAGCCAGGGTGTGATAGTGGCGCTTGATAAAGTCATCGATGCGCGCGTGTTCTTCGGCGTTGCC
>JAYUQF010000003.1:0-6222 GCA_043756885.1 Pseudomonadota bacterium | reverse complement strand
TTTTTGATGCCGATTATGTGCCGGGGCGTGGGCTCATCAAGCAGATCGCCGCACCGTTTTTTGACGCCGAAATAGGTGCGGTAATGGGTCGCGTGGTGCCGCACAACACGGCCAGCAATCTACTGACGCGCTTGCTCGATCTGGAACGCGCCGGCGGTTATCAGGTCGATCAACAGGCGCGCATGAATCTGCGTTTATTACCGCAATATGGCGGCTCGGTGGGTGGTGTCCGTCTGTCGGCACTGCGCGCGGTGGGTGGCTGGCGCGTTGACGTCTACGCCGAAGATACCGATCTGACTTACCGTCTCATGCTGGCCGGTTTTAAAACCGTGTATGAAAACCGTTGCGAGTGTTACGAAGAAGTACCGGAGGTCTGGCAAGAACGTAATCGCCAGATCATGCGCTGGGCCAAGGGCCACAATCAAGTTGCATTGCGGCACTTGGGCAGCACCCTGCGCACCGCTGGCATTAGTGCTTTTGCGCGGCTCGACGCCGTATTGCTGTTGGGTGTTTATTTTCTCAGCCCCCTGCTGCTGCTGGGTTTTTTGTGTGGCTTTCTTTTGTTCCTGCTCGGTCAGCCGGTATTGGCGGGCAGCGCCCTGGTCGTATTTGGTCTGGTCTGTTTTAGCGCACTGGGTAACTACGCAGCATTTTTTGAGATCGCCGCTGCGCTACATCTTGACGGTTCGCGCAAACGTCTGCGGCTGTTGCCGCTCAATTTTTTAAACTTTCTGGTGAGCCTGATCAACATTACGCGCGCCTGTGGCTCGTTGCTCTTTGATGACACCTTGCGCGGCAAACAAATGCGTTGGGACAAAACCGCGCGTTATCGCGCCAATGGCAAAGCGCCATGATTTGGCTAGCGGTGTTCTGGTTCCTGGCGCTGGTGGTGTGCACGGCACCGTTTGTGCCGGCGCTTCACGAGTGGCTGGTTGGCAGCGATGCTGAGCCCTTGGTGGTGGTGCGTGAGCAAGAGACCAATATCCGCCACTTTGCCCATTCGTTTTTTGACCAGATCCAGGCTTTTTTTGAGCGCGAGGGCATCGATACGCGCGCGCCACCCGCCGACTACGAAGGTGAGTTTCGCCCTGGCCAACGCTTTCTGTTTCTTAAACCCGATTCTCGACCGTTATGGTCGGACGAGATCCGTCGCACGCGCCTGGTAAACGCGCTACTTATCGCGAGCGGCGATTTGATGGTGGAGGGCGGTTATGTCTACGAGCAGGAAATCTACTGCGGTGGTCAACTCTACGGTGGTGCGCATTCCACTTTTCGCGCGGTTTACGCCGGCACCGATTTGGTGCTCGGCCAAAACTGCACCGTGGCGCGTTGGCTGCACTCCCAGGGCCATGTGCATATCGGCCGCGATTGTACGGTTTACGGCCGCATTTCCAGCACTTCTTCCATCACGCTCGGTGCCGGTACCCGCTTTCAGCGACTCAATGCCGATGTCATGCGCTTTGCTTCCGACGCAGCCGTTGCCGGTGGTCTGGGTATGCGGCGGCCAACGGCCATCGCTTGGCAGATGCCGGCCGAAACCCGGCGATTGGATGAAAACACAGTGTCTTGCGCCGGTGATCTCAAACTCTTCACCGCCACGCGAATAGATTCTCATCTAGTTGCCCACGGTACCCTTGAACTGGGCACCAGTTGTGAGATGAACGGCAATATCAAGGCGGGCAAGCGCTTGGTGATCGGCGCCGGATGTGTGGTGCGTGGCGCGCTGGTCTGCCCCGGGCCGATCGTGATCGGTCCAGGCTGCCTGGTGAAAGGCCCGGTGGTATCGGAAACCGAGATTTCGATTGCAGCCGGTAGCGTGATCGGCACGCCGGGGCTGGCCACGACCGTCACCGCACCGCGTGTGCGGGTAGCGTCCGGTAGTCAAATCTCAGGTACGCTGTGGGCAACGGTCGAGGGTGTGGTCGACGCGTCGCCCCAGCGCGTAGTTCGCGTGTAAATTTTTGTTGGGCCGCAGGGATGTGACGATTGTTAGGCGGACAGGTGCGCAACTATGACCATAATCCTCGCCATGAATATTTTTAAACCAAGACGCCTGGGTTACAGCCTGGCGACCTTCACCCTGGCTCTGGCGACACAAACCGTCCTCGCTGATCCGGTTAGCTGGGTCGCGGCCGACGGCGCGTGGGAAACCGCCGCCAATTGGTCGACGGGTTTATTGCCGACCACCGGTGATTTTGTCGACATTCAACACACCGGCAGCGTAACTTCCACCGCGGCGGATAATGTCGCCAAGGAATTCATCAACAACAGTGCGCTGGGTGTAACGGCTGGCAAACTCGCCGTTACGGGCACCATCGATACCTTCGGCGCGCTCTCGGTGCACGCTGGGGCATCGCTTG
The DNA here is from genome assembly GCA_043756885.1 of Pseudomonadota bacterium. Lineage (GTDB taxonomy): Bacteria > Pseudomonadota > Gammaproteobacteria > JADJYF01. The sequence continues at coordinate 3,862 of JAYUQF010000003.1, read as the reverse complement.
ATGCAGGCCGTATCTACGTTCAGAGCGCAGGTGCTTTAGACGTTTCCGGTTTAGGTGCCAACGTTAACGTCATCGAGGGGGTTTTCAGTTCCGGCACTTGGACCATGGCGGGTGGTGCGGTGTTGGGCGCCGAGAGTTTGGATAACTTCAATTCGATCGCACTGAACAGCGGCGCGCGCGCGAGCGCCAACAGCATGATCAATCATGGTGGTGCTGGTGTGTCTGTTGGCGATGCCAATAGCAGCTTGACCATTCATGGCAATCTGACCAACAACGGTCTTATCGATGTTGACGCGCACGGACTGCTCGACACCCACAGCGTGGACAACAACGCCACTATCCGTGTCACGGATGGTGTTCAAACTGCCGAAAGCATTTTGAATCGCGGGCAGAGCAGTCATCTGCAGATCCGTGGCGCAAATGCGCTGCTCACGGTCAGTGGCGCGATTACCAATGGTAACCATGATGGCGCAGCCCGCGTCGAAGTCATTGAAGGTGCGAGCGCGTTTGTCAATCATCTGATCAACGACGGTACCGTCGATGTCAGCGACGCCCACCTGACAGGCGACGATCTCGATAATCGCAGTGGTGTTGTAACGCTGAAGGCTGCGACAGTGGACTTGACCGGGCGTCTATTAAATAGCGCCGTGCTGGACATCGATACAACGTCGGTGGTGCGCACTGGAGAATTTCAGCAGACCGCAGGAAATACCCGCATCCAGGGCGGGACCTTAGGTGCGATCAGCGAATTTGGTGTGCAGATTAGCGGCGGAGAATTCCGCGGTCACGGCATCATCGACGGCAAACTTGTGCTCACTGGCACGGGCCTGCTGTCTGTTGACGACGTGCCTTTTGTTGACAGTGTTAGTCATTTCGACGTCACAGCCGGTCTCGAACTGCTCGGCGGTACCTTTGTTGCCGACCTGGCTGGCACCGGCTTCAACAACCACGATGTGCTCAATGTGCAGGGCGCTGCGACTCTGGGCGGCACGCTCGAAGTGGCGCTGCTAAACGGTTACAACCCGATATTGGGCGACGCCTTCGACATCATCCTCGCCGACAGCATCACCGGTGTTTTTGGCAGCATCGTGCTGCCAGGACTAAGCGATGGTTTGACATTTACCACCATCAACGGGGGCACGTTTTTTCGTTTGCAGATTACAGCCGTGCCCCTGCCCGCGCCGCTCGTTTTACTGGGCGGCGCACTCAGTGTGCTGGGATATACCGCGCGCCGTCGTCGCGCAGATTGAGGCGCGGCGCGTGCTTCAACGCGGTAATTCAAATACGTAGAGTTCATTGCCACCGTTGGGTTGATAGATCTCGGGGCTCTGTTGCGCGGTCAGCAGTTTAAATACACCCATACCACTCGCCACCGCTATGTACTGGCGACCCTTCACCGCAAAGCTCACCGGATAACCATGCAATGCGGCGCCGAGACGGGTCTGCCATAGCAGCTTGCCGTTATCCACATCGTAGGCTTTGAAATAACGATCAACATCGCCGATCAAGGTTAGACCACCGGCCGTGGTCAGCACGCCGGTCAGGAACATGGCGCGCTGTTGCACGTTCCAGCGTTCTTGCAGGGTGCCAAGATCCCAGGCAGCAAGACGGCCCAGTTGGCCATTGGCGCCGGGCATGGCGTAAACCCGCGATTCACCGCCGTAACCACCCAGGCCGACCGTCTTCTGCACTTCGCGCCCGACCATGTCCACGCACAATTGATGTTGTGGGATGACTAGCGTGTGTGCAGGTGGATAGTAGGCACTGGCCTGCCAGTTATGTCCGCCGTAAATACTGGGACACACCGACACGGTTTCGCCGACCTTGGCATTGATGATGTCCTGTCGATAACGCAGCTTGCCGGTTTCTCTGTCCAGCGGCTCGAAGACGTTCTGATAAATCGTTTCGGTATAACCGAGGAAGCTGCCGGTGGCGCGGTCGAGTTTCCACAGAATGCCGTCTTTGCCGATGGTGACGAGTAACGGTTGTTGGTCGATATCCACCAGCACACGTTCAAAACCCACTTCCATGTCGAGGGTTTCGCCGGGAATGTGCTGGTAGTACCAGACGATGCGGCCCGTTTTTGGATCGAGCGCCAAGGTCGAATTGGTATACAGCGCAGCATCGGTGGGCGACATGCCACGACTCGCGGCCACCCATGGTTTGGCCTGGGACACGCCGATGAAAAACAGTTTACGCGCCGGGTCGTAACTGCCGGCAATCCAGGTGTCACCGCCGGCACGCAATTCCGGTGGCAGTTTGCCCCAACTACTTTCATTGGGGTCACCCGCACGCGCAATGGTTGAAGTGCGCCACAACTCCTTGCCTGTATCCGGATCGTGGCCGGTGATAAAACAACCTTCGACCTTGTAACGTTCGCAGCCATTGATGCCACTCACAACCACGCCGGCAGCAACCATAGGGCCGGCCGTATGGGTATAACCCTCGCGGTAGTCGGCCTTCACCGTGCGCCACAGCTGTTTGCCGCTGCGGGCGTCGATGGCAACCAGGGCGGCGTCGTAGGTGGCAAGAAATACTTTGTCGCCATATAGCGCGATGTTCTTGGTCGGGCCACCCAGAGTGCGTGCTTCGGCAGGATAGTCGTAAACATATTCCCAGATCAGGTCACCACTGGCGGCATCCACCGCCTGGATCACATTGCCAGGGTGGGTGAGGAACATCACGCCGTCGTGCACCAGCGGCGTGACTTGGTTGCTGCCCTCGCGCATGGTCAATGCCCACGCCAGCCGCAGTTGCCCGACATTTTTTTTGTGGATCTGCTTGAGCGGGCTATAGCCCTGACCATCCAAGGTTCGACGCCAGCTCAACCAGTCGTCAGCAGATGGCTCGGCCAACAACTCGTCGCTGACCGGTGCATAGTTTTTAAGGGTGTGATTGGTAAAACCCGACGCTTGTTTGGCTGCTTCGGCTATCGAGCCAGCCGCCGACCAACTGCGAAATTGTGAAGTGCTGCCGGCTGCGGCTTCTTTTTGGGCCTGGGCAGGATCCCAGGCCGCACCACGCACCGCCACGCCGATGGTGGTGGCGGTTTGCGCACTGAGCGTTTGTGCGCCGGCCGCCGCACCGTTCACGCGCAGCAGGTGGGCGGTAATGGCGATATACACCTCGGGTTTCAAAGAATGCGGCGCGCCGGCCGGCATCTGGGTCGCGCTCAAGGTGTTCAAGGCCGTGATGGATTGATTGCCCCACTTCGCCAGAAAATCAGGCCCCGCCAGTGCGGGCCCATGGCCGGTACCGCGCAAAGTCAGATGGTGACACTCACCACAATATTGCTCGTAAGCGAGCTTGCCTTGTGCGGCCTGCTGCTCGGTATAAATGCCGAGCAGATCGACAGCGTGCACGGTGCAGCTCGTGAGCAGCAGTGAAACGAAGAGGCGAAGACCCATAACACCCTCGATGGCTCAGATTGGTCGGCGCGATTGTGGTGCTAGGTGCTTTGGCAATCCAGTCACCGGAAGGGTTACCCGCACGCGGGTATCGCGGCGCTGGTCTCAACGGTTACTCTGCCGCTCGGTTCAGGTATTGGGGAGCGGTTCATGGCACTCGATTTATTGATCAAAAACGGTAGCGTCGTTGATGGTACGGGGCGCCCAGCCTATCGCGCCGATGTGGGTGTGCAAGGCGGCAAGATAGTCGCGCTTGGCAAGATAGACGACAGCGCCAAGCGCAGTATTGACGCCAGTGACTGTGTGGTCGCACCGGGTTTTATTGATCCCCATACCCACTACGACGCGCAGATGTGCTGGGACAACGCCGCCACGCCCTCGCCCTGGCACGGTGTTACGACCGTGGTGATGGGCAATTGTGGGGTTGGTATCGCGCCGTGTCTGCCCGCCGCGCG
>JAYUQF010000002.1:0-2390 GCA_043756885.1 Pseudomonadota bacterium | reverse complement strand
GCGCGCGTATATGGATCAAGTGTTCAGCGAGTTTGGTGTTGAGCATGAGGACAATGGTCCCCATAGCCTGGTGCTGCAACCGGGTGATCACATGAGCTGCAGCGAATTCCCGGGTTTGCCGGAAGGCGGCCTCACCGTGACGTTTGATCGTACCCAGGCGCTGGGCCGTGACGATATGCATTTCCTTACCTGGGAACACCCGATGGTCACCGGCGCCATGGACATGGTCCTGGGCGGCGAGTTTGGCAATGCCAGCTTCGGTGTAGTTAAGGTTGCGGGTGTAAATCCGGGCAGTGTTTTTATAGAGGCTCAGTTTGTTGTTATCTGTCCCGCTCCGCGTGGACTGAACGTGCGGCGCTTTTTGCCGCAGTCCAGCCTGCGCATCGTCGTTGATGGTGCCGGCGAGGACGTGACAACAAAATACGACGGCCCATGGTTTGACGCAGCGGTGCGCGACGTGCCGGCGGCCACGGCGCTCAAAGTCATCACCCGCATGCGCGGCCAGATTTCCTCCCTGACCGATCACGCAACCCATTTTGCCGAAGTTCAACAGGAAAACGGCGTCAACAGCGCCGTGGCAACCATGCACCGCGAGTTCGACGCCGAAACTGCGCGCATGCAACGCCTGGCCGCTGTCAATCCAAATATCCGCGCCGAAGAAGTGAGCTTCCTGGCACAGACTCGTGAACAATTGGCACGCTATCTACGTGGCGCGCAGTTGAAGCTCGACGCGGTGCGGGTGGTGGTGGCGACTTGAGGGGTGGCTTTGCAGTGTGCGACTGCTGTCGCACCTGCATGCAGGCGAAATTCGTTTTTGCAGATCCGACAGATTGTGCCGCTCCTGCGCGACGCGCGACCTACCGTTTCGTCCTTAGCCCGTTAGAATAGCGGCTCCATACCATCCCAGAGGCAGGCCATGATCGACCCCCGAGCCATGCGCGCGTCCGACGGCCCGCGTATCTTCGACGACCTACGTGTGCTCGATTTCACGGCGATTATCGCCGGCTCTTATTGCACTCGCATGCTGGCCGACCTCGGCGCCGATGTGCTCAAGGTGGAGCCGCCCGGTGGCGAACTGATGCGTCACATCGGACCGATGCGCGGCGAATTTGGCACCGTGTACAGCTCGCTCAACAGTGGCAAACGCAGCCTGCAACTTGATCTCAAACAGCCCGCCGCTGCTGACATCTGCAAACGTCTGGTCGCGAACTACGATGTGGTCGTGGAAAATTTCAGCCCCGGCGTGATGCAGCGTTTAGGTCTGGATTACGAGCAGTTGCGCCCGTACAACAATAAGCTGGTGATGTGTTCGATCTCGGGTTATGGACAAACCGGCCCGGCAGCCGGGCTGCCCGCTTTTGCGCCTATCGTGCAGGCGCTGTCAGGCTATGAACTGGTCAGTCAGGATAGTCAGCCGGGCCTGGAGCGGCCGCTTAATATGGGCTTGCCCGTGGGTGATACCACCGCCGCTTTGCAGGCGTTTGGCGCTATCAGTGCCGCACTGTACTACCGCCTGCGCACCGGCACCGGTCAGTACATTGACATCGCCATGATGGACAGCCTGATCTCAACCATGCATCGCGATTTTCAGACGGCTTTTAATCCCGATCCAAATTTGCGCGTTTATGGTCCACTGGCGACCAGTGATGGCTACATCATTGCGATGCCGCTCAGTCAGCCACAATTTGTCAAACTCGCGCAGGCCATCGGTCGTCCCGAGATGCTCGACGACCCACGATTTGTTACGTCGCGCGCACGCTTTGAGCATTACAACGAAATGATGGCGCTGACCGAAGCCTGGACACGCACGCGCAGCGCAGACGAAGCGCTGCGCGCCCTGGCCGCCGCCGACGTGCCATGCGCGCGTTATCGTCGCATCGCCGAATTGGCCGATGATGCGCAGCTCGAACATCGCGACATGCTGGTAAACATCATCGATGGTGCCGGCCCGCTCAAAGTACCCAACTCTCCGTTCCTTTTTTCCGCAACCCACGCGGCGGTAAAACCGCTTGTTGCGGCGCTCGGCGCTCACAATGACAGCGTGCTGCGTGAAGAACTTGCGATGGACACCGCGCAGATCGAAGCACTCACGGCCGCCGGTGTATTTGGCTGACAACCCTGCACGCCGCAGCCACCCAACGTCGGCGCCGGCGTTCGTTTCTCAGTTGTTTAATACTGACAGTGCACATGGCCAGCGATTTGATCGACCTTAACGAGGTTTGTAAATACTTTCGAAGGCGGCCGGCGTGAAACCATTCAAGCGCTGCTCGCCAACCAAAATTACCGGCACGCCTCGCGCGCCAAGTTGCTGGTAGTCCTGCTGGCCTTTTTCGCTGGTTTCAATGTCGTATTCACTGAACGCGACGTTGTGGCTGTTGAAATAATCGCGC
>JAYUQF010000001.1:0-2392 GCA_043756885.1 Pseudomonadota bacterium | reverse complement strand
CACTGAAGCCACCAATGGGATTGGCCAACAGCAAGCCATTCGGCAGCGCGTCGTTTGTGGCCGGCGGTTCATGACGGTGTTTGCGCGTTGGCACGAGCTGCGGCACACGCCCGTTGTCAACACGCCGTTGCGCCCTGCGCTTGTCGGCCAAGCCGCGATGTTGCAGTTGGTCGCTGAAACTGCCGCGCTCATCGCTCAGCACCACCCGCGCCACCGCTTGCAACAAAATGCGATCTTCGTTCGAGATCTGCTCGCCCGAGCGCACAAAGATGCCGCCTGCACGATCGATGGCATTGGCCTCGCTGCCGTGCACGATGAGGCCCATGATCTGGTCCTGCAGCGCTTGCCGGTAGCCGGCGTGATCCTCGTTCCAGATCACGAGATCGACCGCCAGACCACGCAGCCGCCAATACGCGTGGCACTGGATGACCTGCCGCGCCAGATCGATATGTTCGCCCCGCGACATTTTCAGCAGCACTATCGGTAGGTCACCCGAAATCGCATAACCCCACAACCCCGATTGGCCGCGCCGGTTCTCCTGCAACAGATGAGGTTCGGCGCGCATGGCGGCATGGGCGAACAATACCGCGCCGGCCAGGCGCCGATAGTTATCCACTTCTGCTTCGTGCGCGTTGATCTGGCGCAGCGCCACACCGCTATGGGTGGCAGCGAGCTCGAACACCCGCGAGGCCATATGTCGGTCGTGATATTTATCGATTAACTGCACGCAGGTCTCGCGGCTATCGCTGGCGCCGGTAACCCAGTCGATGGTGGCGGCCTGTTCGGCTTCAAGCGTAATCAGCACGCGGACTGCGATGATCGGGTCGAGCACCGCGCCGGCGCTGCCCGATAGTGGGCCCTGGGACGCCATCGCCAGGGGTGCAGCCAGATCGCGCCCGCGACCAATGAAGCGCATGCGGTCGGTCTCGTAAGACACCACGCCCACTTCACCACCGTGCACCGACACCCGGTGGAACATCCACGGGCTGTGCTCGTGCAATGAGCGCGGTCTGCGTGTGCACAAGATAGCCTGGCGTTGGGCCATGATCTCGGTTTCAACGAACAGATTGCCAAATGCCGGCTGCACCATGTCCGCAGCGGGTGTCGCCAGCACCACCTCGGCATAACTGGTCAGCTCCAGCGTGCGGCGCTGGCGCGAGCGATTGGTAACGCGCACACGACGCAGTTCGATGTCGTCTTCTGGCGAGACCACGATTTCGGTATAGGTCTCTATTTCATGATCGCGCCGCCGATACTCAGCGCGTCCCTCGGAGAACACCGCTTCGTAGCTGCTCGCCGCGCTGCGCGTCGGCTGATGGGTCGCCGACCACGTTGCCTGGCGCGTTTGATCCCGCACATAAACAAAGCTGCCCCACTGATCGCAGGTGCTGTCTTCGCGCCAGCGCGTCACGGCGAGATCGCGCCAGCGGCTGTAACCGCCACCGGCATTAGTCACCACCACGTGATATCGACCGTTGGACAACAGGTTCACTTCAGGGCTTGGCGTGTGTGGCCCGAAGGGTCGCTGGGTCATGCTGCTTGCCGCTTCGGAGAAGGGCATGCTGTCGGCATCGGGCCGCAGGCCACGATGAAACACTGAAGTTTTGGGTACACGCTCCTGCAACAGCAGCAAGGTGGCCTGGTTTTGCGGGTCGGAGCAGAAGCGCCGTTGCATGGGCTGTCCGTGCAACACGCTATCCAGAGCCAGCAGGCTCATGCCCTGGTGATGGGCCATGAAGGAACGCACCACTACACTGTGCTTGCCACGTTTTAAACGCGCCGGTGTGTAATCGATGGCCTCATAAAAGCCATAACGTCCTTCGAGACCGGCCGCCACCAGGCGCTCGAGATTGTTACAGGCCGCCTGCGGCTCAACCATCAGTGCCAAGACCGTGGCGTAGGGTGTGATCACCGCGTCGTCGCCCAGACCGCGTTTCAAGCCCAGGCCCGGCACGCCGAATGCGTGGTACTGGTAATTAAGATTGGCATCGACGGTGTTGTAACCGGATTCCGATACACCCCACGGCAGGCCGCGCTGCTGCCCATACGCAATCTGCCGGGCAACTGCCGCACGACAGGTCTGCTCGAGCAGGGTCGCGGCGTAGTTCGGCATCACCAGCAGCGGCATCAGATACTCAACCATCGAGCCGCTCCAGGAAGCCAGCACCGGTGCACCGCCGGCGGTGGTCAGGCGGCGACCGAGGGCAAACCAGGACTCCTGCGGCAACTGGCCCTGGGCAATCGCGACAAAATTGCCGAGCCGCGCTTCTGAAGCGAGCAAATCGTAGTAGCTGTCATCACGCCGGAACTCATCAACGTTGTAACCGATGGCCAGCAAACGGCGCTCACGGTCATAAAGAAATTCGAAGTTCATGGTCGCGAAGTCAGTGGC